>JAISVN010000164.1 GCA_031271555.1 Candidatus Methanoplasma sp. | reverse complement strand
TTTACATTTACATTATTATGGACATTACGCGGTCTCATCGATGGCATCACTAAAACGTTCTGTATGAAGGATCGAGTGTCCGAGGGCCCTCAGACACTTTTTTATTTAATCCGCTTAGTGGCGGGATCTCCAGTAATCTATCCCCGCCCTTCCCATGGCGATGACGTTCTCATCCGGGCTGGCCTGAGGAGTTTCGCATCCCGGAGCGAGTATGAATCCTCCGTCCCTTCCGGCGGCGTCGATGATCCTGAAACACTCGTCCATTATCGTTTCCGGGGTTCCGCTGAGTATCATGCGCACAGGGTCTATGTTGCCCATGAGCGCCATTCTGTTTCCGGCCTTCTTTTTTGCTTTCACGATATCCACTCCGTGATCGAAACTGAAACAATCCACCTTCAACTCGGGGAGCATGGGCATTATGTCAAGGGTGTTCCCGCAGATGTGCAGGAACGAAGGCACATCGTGCTCGTTCTTTACATCCGATATGACCTCTTTCAGTGCAGGATAGGAATATTCTATGAACATATCCGGAGATATCAGGTCCTCGGAAGAGGTCGGATCCGCCATCCACATGACGGTCGCACCGGAATCGATCATCTTATTCTGCATGGAGGTCACGAACGGAGCGGTCTTGTTGATGAGCTTTTTAACCATCTCCGGTTCGATCATGGTCATCATCAGCATGTCCTCGGCACCCATCAGGTAGCCGGCCGTCGTGATCGGACCCCAGGACAATCCGCATATGTGGAGGTCTTCCTCGAGCATTCTGCCAGTCTCTTCCAGGCCGTTCACTATCACTTGTGTGAAATTGGGGCATTCCTTTGCTATGTTCGGGTCAAAGAATGCAAGATCGTCTATGTCCTCCATGCTCTTCACGGGATGGCCTTTGACGTATCCGTAATCGTCCTCGGGGAACTTGACGTCCATCCCGAGATCGGCGAATGGGATCTGTGAATCCAGAACGGGTTTGACGAAATCGGAGAGGGTCTTCATTGAATAGTCGATCGAGACCTTGGCCGAGATCTTCGGGTTGCGTCTGGCCTCTTCGACCTTGAACCCTGCGCTCCTTGCCGCGGTGACCAGTGCGAAGTTGTTGACCGGTGTCCTGTCGGAGGTCTCATGTTCCAATGCTGCTCTTACGTGTTCGCGGTGTCCGGTGTCCTTCATCTCTGTCCCTCACTGTTCGTTCCTGATGGCGTTCATCACCGACTCGGTGAACTCTTTCGTCGTCGCAGTCCCGCCGATATCAGGCGTGGTCTTCCCCATATCGTAAACGCTTCTTACAGCTTTTCTAACTTTCTCCGCTTCAAGCGACATCCCCAGATAATCCAGGGCCATTATGCCCGACAATATGGAAGATGTAGGGTTCACGTACCCTTCCTTCATAGTCTTCAGATCAGGCATGTGCTCCGGTTCGAAAAGGCCCGCATTGTCCCCTATGCTTGCGGCAGGCATGAGATGGTTTCCGCCGACAAGTCCGGAGGCGATGCCCGCCAGCACGGTCCCGTATATGTCGCTCGATACTATGACGTCCATGGAGGTCGGGTCCATGACCAGCCTCGTTGCGACATCTTCGACATCCACGTCCTCCAAAAACAGTCCGCTTCCGGCGAGCTCTTTGTAGAACACATCGACGAACATCCCGTCCAAAGCTGGGAACATGGTGCCTCTGTGCGCACACGTCATCTTCTTGCGGTTCAACACCGAGGCCGTGCGCAACGCCATCTGGAACAGCCTTTTGACGCTGGCGGTCGATAGGAATTTGTGTGTATCGATCCCGTCCAGAGACTCGGTCTCCGTTACGCTTGGGAGCGCGTTCTGATTTCCGTTCACAAGTATCAGATCGATGTCCATTCTTCCTGCATCATGGCATAGAGGGTAAAACCTTCTCACGACCGAATACAAATTCAGTTGCCTTTTCAACACCAATATGGGATTCTGATAGTTCCTGTCAGAAGGAGCGTCCGTGACTATCCCGGCAATTATGATGTCCGCATCTGTCGCAAGGTCCACGGTCTCCGCCGGAAGGTACTGGGATGTCTTTACGAATGCTGCCTGCCCTATGTCCCCGTATTTTATCTCCAATCTGTCGCCTGCGACCAGCTCAAGTATGCTGACCGCAGATGACACCATTTCGGGACCTGCGCCGTCCCCGGGAAGCACAAGCATCTTTTTCGACATGTGGCCCTCAGATCCTGTTCATGACGCCGGCATATATCACCGGCAAGGTGATGGTGGCATCCCCTTCAACTGTCATCTTCTTCGCATCGGCCTTGACCTTTCCCCAGGATACGGCCTCTCTGATGCGTGCACCGGACAGCGAACCGTCGTATTCTTCCGCGGTCGTCAGGTATATGCAGTAATCGAGCCCGCCTCTGAACTGGCTCCACCATATAACGTGGTGTTTGGATATCCCGCCGCCGACGATTACGGCGCCTATGGTCTTGGCGCCGTTGGTCATCTCGCTGAGCATCTGCTCATCGCCGAAAAGGTCTATGCGGAGTTTTCTGTGCGTTTGGTAGTACATCCAAAGCTGGCATCCGAATGAGCCGTCGGTTATGCCGGGCACCACTATGGGCACGCCCTTCTTGTGGCACTGGTAAAGGAGGCTGTCCTCGTCGTTAAGCCTTGATCCGACAGCATCTATTATCTCATGCGTGGTCAGGGATTGGGTCTCTGCGAATATCTCGTCGAACATCGGCAGGAGGTTGTCCTCGAGGACAACGCCGTAGCATTCGTCCGGGACAAGGACATTCCCGAGCCTGCTTATCTCGTACTTCTCCCTGAGCATCTCGTCGTCCATCATGAAGTCGCCTTTGTAATATTGGGCATAGCTTCTGGACAGATCGTGGTCGAGCGTTCCGCAGGTCGTTATGATCAGGTCAACAAGACCGTTCTTAACCATATCGACGATGACGCCCCTTGTTCCGGTGGCCATTATGCATGCGGGGAACGACAGGATCTTAAGACAGTCCTTGTCCTTGGCCATGGACTCCGCGATGTTAGTTGCATCGGCGAGCTTCTGGGCGGTGAATCCTCCCGCATTTCCCATCGCTTTGAGCAGCTGGTCCACGGTCATGTTCTTTGTTATTTTGATGTCCTCTACGGGAATAAGTTCTAGGTCTGTCATTTCAATAACCTTGTTTTATAATCCATCACCAAGTCTTGCTCTATTAAAAGTTTGATGGTGTCAAACTCGTCGCAATCAATCAATCCTTCAGACATCCAATAGGTATGACACATATGCCGTCTTCAATCTGATGAGCATAGGGGGAAGCGGTGATAACCGCCATGAAGGAAGGAGCGAAGCATCAAAGCACAAGGAGGTGCTGTTCAGATGCATAGCCCATAACATAAGGAGGCTCATGGACAGGGAGTACTCATTATGATGATGGTTTCACCAGACCAGTTTAAGATGTATTTCCTTCAAAGAAGGAGATGGACTCATTTCTTTTTTGATCTAAGATCTTCTTCATAATCGGCATTAATACATCTTGATCTCAGATCTGTCAGAAAACCTTGCTTGTCTGCAGGAGAAACCAATGTGTGGCCAATCTTGCCGAACTCTATTCCAACCCTGTCCAAGGATAATACAAATACACCATAATTAATTAGATTCCTATCCGTATTCGTTATTTTTTTCACTTCTGTATACGGTATATCATGCTTTATAATTGCATTTTGAACAATTATTCCACAGTCATTCAATACATATTTCGTTCTCTTTACAATCAGTACAATATATGCTGATGCCAAAAGGAGAATTGAAAATAACAATACTATCAGAAGAGTGTCTGCTTGAACATATATCATGAATGCCAGAACCATAGCTAGCACTATAATTAAAACACCTGCATGCGACCAGAAAACGCCATCTATCTTTGGCTTATATGCATTATCCATAAAAATGAAAAAAATTATAGGCATATAAATTTACTTTTTCGGGGGCTCCGGTGAAATCCTCACCCATGGTCTCACCAGAGCCCTAGGAATGACAGCAATAAATACACCATTGCCGTTTTCAGGATGTGTTGATGGTAGCACGGGACAGACCCTATTCGGAATTGAAGAACGACCTGAAAGGAAAGAAGGTCGTCATATGGACATGCAACACATGTGCCAGATTATGTTATAACATAGGCGGAGAGGAATCCGCGGAAAGACTGGCATCAGCACTCAGGAACGACGGCGTAGAGGTTTTGGGCGTTCTCCACACGGTAGCTTCATGCTTGGAAGGCAAGGTCAGGCAGAAGTATGACGAAGAGCTGCTGGGAGAAGCGGACATCGTCCTTTCATTGACCTGCAACATCGGAGCGTTATGCGCAGAGAGGGTCTTCGGGAAGGATGTCCTCAATCCGCTCGTGACGGTGGGCGCAGGTTTCATTGACAAGGATCGGGAGATACTCATCTGCGAAGAAAAGGATGGGGGGCTCGTCGTAAAAGGCCTAAGGGAGATCGCATCCGAGAAAGGGCTTTGGTGCGACCCATATGCTTGAATATCCATCAAAACCTTCAACCATTATATAGAAGTAGAGGGTACAGGATTTAAAATACAGGGGTTAAAACAAATGATTGACATACTGGATTTCAACAATATGCTCTTCATGATCCCCATTGCAGCGATCGTAGCACTGCTCTTCGCTCTGTATTTCTTCAGGAATATCTGGTCAAGGGACAAAGGTACTCCGGAGATGCAGAAGATATCCAATGCTATAGAGACCGGCGCAATGGCCTACCTCAGGCGTCAGTACAAGACGATCGGGATCATCAGCATAATCTTGGCAGTAGTGCTTGCGCTTGCCGGATTGGTAGAAAGCTTCGAAGCTTACCTTGGATACAAAGTCGCAATAGCATTCCTTATAGGTGCTGGGTTCTCGATACTTTCCGGATACATCGGAATGAAAATTTCCGTCAATGCGAACATAAGGACCGCCAGCGCGGCCCGTCTGTCGCTGAACGATGCTTTCGTATGCTCGTTCCGCGGAGGCGCAATATCCGGAATAGCCGTCTCGGCATTGAGCTTGGTCGGCCTCTTCGCAGTAGTCCTGGTCTATGACGCATGGATCGGCGAAACGATGACTCAAACCCTGCATGCAGTTGTAGGATACGCATTCGGTGCTTCGTTCGCAGCGCTGTTCGCACAGCTCGGCGGCGGAATATACACCAAAGCCGCCGATGTCGGTGCGGACCTTGTCGGAAAGGTCGAGGCAGGGATACCGGAGGATGACCCGAGGAACCCTGCAGTAATAGCAGACCTTGTAGGCGACAACGTCGGAGACTGTGCAGGTCGCGGTGCGGACATATTCGAATCGACCGCAGCCGAGATAATAGGATCAATGGTTATCGGTACAGCCGTTATAACGGCTGCCGGAGGGATGAACCTTTCAAACAACTGGGTGTTCCTCCCGCTCGTTCTTATGGCGTTCGGGCTCATCGCTTCACTCGTTGGAATATTCGTTGTAAGGATGAAGAACGAGGACTCAGATGTAAACAAGTCCCTCAACAACGGGTACTATCTGACGATAGCGTTGGTGCTTGTGTTCTTAGCGATATCAACATATTTCATGCTGGGCAAAGAATGCGAGCTTTGGTACTACTACTTCGGAACCGGAGTTGTGGGAATAATACTCGGTTTGGCTATAGTCTACATCACGCAGTATTACACGGGCAACCACAAACCCGTGAAAGGGATAGCAAAATCATCAGAGACGGGACCCGCAACGAACGTCATAGAAGGAATATCCATCGGACTCGAGTCCACTGTGCTTCCTGTCATATGCATAGTCGCAGCGATCATAATCTCATACACATTGGGATTCTATGCCGCACCTGAAGGAATGGATAGGATGGCATTCGGTCTCTACGGTACCGCAATAGGCACCATAGCAATGCTCGCATCATCGGCCTTCATATTGGCAGAGGACACATTCGGACCTATCACCGACAACGCAGGCGGAATAGCGGAGATGTCCAACCAGCCTGAAGAGGTAAGGAGAAGGACAGATAAGCTGGACTCAGCCGGAAACACAACGAAAGCCCTCACAAAAGGGTATGCGATGGCATCCGCGGCACTGGCAGCGTTCCTCCTCTTCGCAGCATTCTTCGAGATTGTCGCAGAGATACAGGGCAAGACGCTCTCCGAGGTATTCAACGTCAACATCGGCGACCCGCTCATATTCTGCGGAGCCCTCGTAGGTGCAGTGCTTGTGTTCTACTTCGCATCACTTGCGATAAGGGCAGTCGGAAAAGCGGCCGGAGAGATGATCGAGGAAGTGCGCAGGCAGTTCCGCGAGGATCCCGGAATAATGGCAGGAACATCCGAACCCAGCTACAGCGACTGCGTCGACATAGCGACCCGCGGTGCGCTGAGAGCAATGGTCGTCCCCGCACTGCTTCCGATCCTTGTACCCGTGGTCTTTGGACTGATATACAGGTTCCTGTTCCCTAACGTAGCTTACATGGCAGTAGGGGCCCTCATAATGGTCGGTACCATAGTAGGCATCCTTATGGCAAACTTCCTCAATAATGGAGGAGGAGCCTGGGACAATGCCAAGAAGTACATTGAGGAAGGCAACCACGGCGGAAAGAGGTCTCCTGCGCATGCAGCAGCGGTCGTTGGAGACACGGTCGGAGATCCCTTCAAGGACACAGCCGGCCCGTCCATACACGTGCTGGTGAAACTGCTGTCGACCATATGTCTGGTCACTGCAGTACTGTTCGTAGTGGTACCCGCATAAACACTAATCTTAAAGCGGGCGAAAGCCCGCCCTTACATTTTTTGATACGCCCCCTTTGCAGGCTGGTTTATACAGTAATACGCGCAGGCGTAAGAATGGATTTATATAAGAGAGCTATAATCCATGCATCCGAGAGGACCCACTATGTATATGATAACAGAGGCTGAAAGGATCGTAAGGATCCCGCCGTCAGAGCTTGACGAGGAGATTGAGAAGGTAATAGATGCCCTCACTTGGGACTCGTTCGAAGGGAAGATAGGCGAGGACAGGGAGATAACAGTCCTCATAAAGGATGTCAAACCTGTCGGGCCCGGGCGCATAGTCCACGGCGACGGCGCAGTATATCAGACCGTGAAATACGATCAGCTCGTGTTCAAGATCAAGGACAACGAGATAATCGAAGGCGTGGTAGTGGAGATCCTCAAATTCGGGGCCTTCGTAAGATTCGGACCGCTTGACGGCCTCCTTCACATAAGTCAGGTGATGGACGACCGCGTCGATATCGATGAATCGAACCAGAGGCTCATCGGAAAGGATACCGGAAGGAGCCTGTCCGTAGGCGATATCGTCAAGGCAAGGATCGTGAGCATAGACCTCAACGAGAAGAACCCCCAGGACAGCAAGATCGGGCTGACCATGCGCCAGCCTGGACTCGGAAAGCTCCAGTGGCTCGAAGAGGACCGCAAGAAAAGAGAGCCGGAGAGTGACGCATAATGGCAGGGCCGACATACAGAGCATGCAAGCAATGCAACTTCCTCACAGAGGATGACACATGCCCCCGCTGCGGAGGCCAGACCTCCAGGGAATGGCAGGGGTTCGTTGCGGTAGTGGACTTCGAGAAGTCGGAAATTGCCAAAAAGATGGGAATAGCTGCCAACGGCAGGTACGCCCTGAAGGTCCGCTGATATGGAATGTATCAGCAGAAAGGTGCCCGAGAAGAGCAGAGAGTTCTTCAAGGAACCTTTAGGCAGAGACCTTAAAGAAGAAGAACTGACGATCATCGGCAGAATGTCGAAGATGATCACCGTAGGGGACGTAGTATCCCTCACGGCGATAAAACTCGGGATCTTCCCCGATCTGCTCATCTATGATGGGATGACGGAGAGAAAGGAGATGACCGAACTCGCATCCCTTGTCAAAGACATGGGATGGGAAGAGACGGTGGTGAAGAACGAGGCCGGAACTATAACGGCCGAGCTGATCACCGCTGTGAAAAACGCTTTGGACCGGAAGAATGTGATAATCCGCGTCGAAGGGGAAGAGGATCTGGCGACCATACCGTGCATCCTCCTTTCTCCAGGAGGCACGAGGATAATCTACGGATGGCCCGGAAAGGGGATGAAACTCATCACAGTGGATGGGGACATCAAAAGGAAAGCTCAGAAGCTCATGGAAATGACGGAGGAGTTGGAATGAAGATAGAGATAACGAACCAGAAAGAGAATCCTTTGCAGAAGAGGAAAGAGGTCTACTTCACAATAGACCATGTCGGCGAGACGACTCCCGGCAGGAACGCCGTTGCAGAGGACATAGCCAAGAAGATGAAGTCCAAAAGGGACTGTGTCGTAGTGGATAACATAGAATCCGTCTACGGCATCGGAAAATCGAAAGGGTACGCCAAGGTCTATGACGACAAAGCATCCGCACTGTCGTTCGAGAACGGATACCTCCTCAAGAGGAACGGAATAGAGGAAGACAAACCCGCACCCGCAGAAGCGGAACCCGCAAAGGAGTGATCTGAATGGCAGACAAGAAAAAGGTTGCGGCGAAAGGCCCGAAGTCGGTATCGAAGAAAGACGCATACAAGGTCGACGGCGGCAAAGTGGAGAGAACAAAGCCCACATGCCCCAAGTGCGGACCCGGCGTATTCATGGCCGTGCACAAGGACCGCGTATCCTGCGGAAAATGCGGATACACAGAGTTCAGCAAGAAAGAGTAAACAAAAATCTTCATTCGGCTCCCTCCCTCTCAAGTCGGAGCCTCAGGATCGCCGGGGGAAGTATCTGGTCCCCCGGCAAATCATCTTATCTTTTAACGGAATTACAATAAACGGGCCAGTGGTATAGCTTGGATAGCATAGGGGCTTCCGGAGCCTTAGACCCGGGTTCGAATCCCGGCCGGCCCGCCTATAACAACAGTGTGATT
>JAISVN010000141.1 GCA_031271555.1 Candidatus Methanoplasma sp. | reverse complement strand
GAGGCCGGAGCGGTATACTCAGAATTCTATAGGAACTGCAAGGAGGCCGGGGTCATGGGCGACCCATCCGAAATAAGACGGTCTGTGGATGAGAATATCGACAATTTTACCGATCCGGCATACATAGGCAGGGTCATGGACATGACGATGATGGAACCCGTCGCGACCCTGAACAGCGTAAAAGACGAGCCTGCGGACATTGAAGAGCTCAACACAGCGGCGATGGAGACCGCGATGGAGTCCATGTCGACGGATGACCCGGTGACAGCACCGGTATACTGCGATGAGGATTGGAACTGGAACATATTCATTGCAGACGGAGAGACTGGAAGAATAGATTGGATGATCCTCGATGATGACGGAGACCTCACAAAGAAAGGCACAGCCAACGCGGCAGATATCAAAATAAAACCGCTCGAGCCCGAGGGGAGGAAGGTCCTGAGGGAATACGTAGCGGTCCTGAACCAGAGGGAGAGCTTCCTGGGGAATGTGTTCAGCCTCATGGATGCCACCGGATACGAGGACGATATGGCGAACGCATACTACGGATGCCTCTCCGCCACAATACTCGACCTTCTTTGGAGGGCATCGATGCTCGACCATTTCTTGGGAACAGGCATGGGCGGCAGAGGTATAAGAGAGGCGATAATCTTCTTCGACATGGACAGGCTGGATGCGCCGACGATAGGGGCCTTCGTCTGATCTCCGCATCCCGGCCGCAGGTCACTCAGGCCATAGGCAACAGAATGAACAGCCCCCTCTTTACATAAAGAAAATAACTAAGCACGATACCTTCAAATACTGAATCCCTTATGAAGTCTTGGTGGGCAAATGATAAAACCATTGTCTGTTCTCAGTCAGTCAGCGAACAAGAACGTAATCGTTGAATTGAAGGGAAAGAGGGAGTACAGAGGCGTACTCGATGGATACGATCCTCACATGAACATAGTGTTGAAAAACGCAGAGGAGTTCCATAATGGAGAGTCTGTCAGGAAGATCAGCTTGGCCATCGTCCGCGGGGACAACGTAATTTACATTTCACCATAAGGAGAGATAATCATGGGAACAGGAACACCAGCACAGGGAAGGCACAACAAATACAAGACCCATATACCCTGTCGCAGATGCGGAAAGCGCTCTTATCATGCAAGAAGAGGGGTCTGTGCATCATGCGGTTACGGAAAGACCGCAAAGATGAGAACATACACCTGGGCTAAAGCACGCGACTAAGGATAATATGACAGGTCCAAAACATAGCTGCGGAGTGGTCGGCATAGCCGCCACGTACAACGTTGTACCAGCTTTGCAGAAGACCTTAATGATAATCCAGCACCGCGGTCAAGAAAGTGCCGGAATAACCGTCTTCAACGATGACGGTAAAATGGATATTTTAGCCGGCAGCGGATTGGTCCAGGTAGCGCTTCCGAGCAACAGGCTTGCGGAACTCAAAGGCAATTCGGGCATAGGGCACGTAAGATATCCGACAGCCGATTCCAAAGACGAGAAGAACATCCAGCCGTTCAAGGTCACCACAAATTTTGGAGCGGTCGCAGTAGCGCACAACGGTGAGATAACGAACTACGACGAGCTTGAGGCGAAATATCTCTCGGCCGGGTACTCGTTCACAACCAACTCCGGCAGCGAACTCGTGACAAAGATACTAAGCAAGCATATGTCCCAGCACAACGACCCCATAAAGGCGATGAAAAGCATGATGGGGGAGCTTGAAGGCTCATATGCGCTGACGATACAGATCGATAACAGGATATTCGGCATCAGGGATCCGTACGGATTGAGGCCGCTCTGCATCGGCGAGATAGAGGAGGGACACATCGTGGTCTCCGAGAGCGCAGCGATAGATGCGCTGAACGGAACATTCATAAGAGATGTCGCACCCGGAGAGATCATCGAGGTCATGCACGACCACTTCATCCCGCATAAGGGTCCGGCGCATAAGCACAAAGCGAACTGCATGTTCGAGTGGGTGTACTTCGCAAGGCCGGATTCCGTGATAGACGAGAGAGAGGTATACGACGTAAGGAAGAGGATCGGAGAGATACTCGCAAGGGAATGCCCTGCGGATGTCGACATAATAATGCCGATACCGGACTCCGGACGGGCCCACGCCATAGGATTCTCGATAGCATCCGGCATACCTTATGAGGAAGGGTTCATGAAGAACCGTTTCGCGGAAAGGACGTTCATACTGCCGGACCAGAAAGAAAGGGAACTTGCGGTGTCCATGAAAATGAATCCGATCAAAAGCACGGTCGAAGGCAAGCGCATGGTCATCGTCGACGACAGCATCGTCAGAGGGACCACGCTCAAAAAGCTGATATCCATGCTCAGGAAAGCAGGGGCCAAGGAAGTGCACGTCCGTGTCGGAAGCCCGCCCGTGATAGCCCCGTGTTATTACGGAGTCGACATGAGGTCGAGGGAACAATTCGTTGCCAACGGCCGCAGCAACAAAGAGGTGTGCGACATCATCGGGGCCGACAGTCTCGGATACATAAGCATAGAAGGCCTTGTTGAAGCGATAAACAAACCGGAAAGCGAGCTTTGCTTAGGGTGCGTCAGCGGAAAATATCCGACCCGCATACCCGGCGAGACCCAAAGATTCCAGTCTAAACTCAACGAAGAATTCTAAGAAAAAAGAATGTGCCAGAGGCACGTTTATTTCGAAGCGTTATGCTTTATGAAGGTTCCACGCTGAAGCTCTGAGAACGCATGTCTCAGTTCCTCATCCGTATTCATCACTATGGGCCCTCCCCATGCTATGCTTTCGTTCACCGGCTCTCCCGACAGGAAGATGAATCTCGAAGGCCCATCCTTTGCGGATGCAACGGATATGTGGTCCCCTTTCCCGAACAGCACGGCCGTCTTTTCCGGTATGGTCTCCCCGCCGATGACGGCATCCCCTTCGACCAGGAACACGAACACATTCTCGCTCGGTTTTGTATCGATCTTTATGGTCGAACCCTTTTTCAGAAGCACATCATAGTACGTTGCCTGTATGTGGTGCGGCTTAGCG
This sequence comes from Candidatus Methanoplasma sp., assembly GCA_031271555.1. GTDB lineage: Archaea > Thermoplasmatota > Thermoplasmata > Methanomassiliicoccales > Methanomethylophilaceae > Methanoplasma. The sequence continues at coordinate 959 of JAISVN010000141.1, read as the reverse complement.
CCCCTGACGCCTTCGTATTCTCCGGATATCACCTTCACATCAGCGGCATCTGTCACCATCTCTCCGATCATATCTCCTTTGATGTCGAAGTACTTCGGATCGGTCATCTTATCTTTCTTGGGAAGATTGATCCAGAGCTGGACACCGAGCATGCGGCCGGCTGGTTTAGGCATCTCCTGATGAAGTATGCCGCTCCCTGCCGTCATCCACTGGCTCTGTCCGCCCATTATCTTCCCTTTGTTCCCTAAACTGTCCTCATGGTCTATCTCTCCGCTCATGAGGTATGTTACGGTCTCTATTCCTCTGTGGGGGTGCATCGGGAATCCTGCAATATAGTCATCGGGATTCCTGGAGTCGAACGAATCCAACATCAGAAATGGGTCGAAATCATACATAGTGTCAGGGCCAAGGACCCTCACAAGATGAACTCCGGCACCATCGACCGCAGGTCTTCCACGCACCTTCCTTACAACCTTTCTTTCAGACATTTTATCTACTCCTTAATTCCACATCTAAGACTAACGCCCGTCATTCGGGCATTATGAAGTTTGTGATCTGTTTCGGTTCATATTCCGGAATGTTTATTCCGTTATTCTTTCCGGCCTCTATGCATTTCATAAGCCAGGCCATGTTCTGAGCGAGTGTCCGCATGGTCTGCAGTCCTTCTTTGTCCCTGCGGACGTCATCCGGTGTCATTCCGTGCACCTGGTTCCAGTATTGGGATGAGGCCACCGGCATGCTGGTTATGCTGAAGTATTTGTTGAGCCTGTCAAAGGCGGCGGTACCGCCTCCCCTGCGGCACGATACGATCGCCGCTCCGACCTTCCCGGGCATCTTGTATCCGCTGGAATAGAAGAGCCTGTCCAGGAACGATGTGAGCTGCGATGCGGGGCCGGCGTAATGGACGGGGGATCCAAGAACTATCCCGCTGAATTCGCCCAGCCTTTCGGATGTCGTGT
>JAISVN010000104.1 GCA_031271555.1 Candidatus Methanoplasma sp. | reverse complement strand
TATCTTCGAGATCTCCGATGCGATAAGGGCCTTCTGGACGAGCCTGTCCTCATCAGTGCCGAGTCCTGTTAGGATGATGGTCTGCCTGCTTCTGGTTATTGCCTCGAAAGGGCTCTTCGTGACCGGAGTTATGGCGAACCCTATGTCAAGCAGACGGTTGAGGGCGTTAGACGACGTCCTTTTGCTGCCGGTAACCTCATACTCTTCAGGTTTCTTCTCGCTCTTGTATTCGAACGGATTCAGCGCCTCTATTATGGGAACCTGGAGGAACTCCTCAAGCCGCATTGCGGCATCGATCATTGCCCCCATGCCCGATTCATACATCTGTATCGTGCGCCTGGATACTCCTGCCGTTTCCGCCAGAGTGCCCAGGCTTATGCCGCTGTTCTCTCTTACTTCTTTCAGCAGATTGTTGTCTATCTTGACATAAAGGCCGCCGGGTGCCGCGAATATGAACGGAGGCACTTCCTCCAGAAGGTGTTCGGCGAGAGTTTCGTTAGATATTATCGGGATCTTGAATCTTGAGTATACGATGCCGGCCTCAAGGGGTCCGGAACTGGAGGTCTCTCCGATAAGCAAAGGCGTTGCTTTGAGCGCATCCGCAAGGACCTTCATATCCTCCGCATTCTCCCTCGAGAATGCGTCAACGTTGCTGAGGACCTTGATTATGATCAGCGTTTCGTCCTTCCTTGCGACTATGTCAAAACATATGCTGCGCAGGTTGAGGGAAGAGGATATGTCGAAACCTGCCTTTGCCAATATGGCGCGGGTGGTGTTGATGAGTTCCTCTCTGGTCATATAGTATGGAAGCGGTTGTTCTTCTATATAAGATAGTACATCCTGATGAAATTGTTGTATCGGCCGAATTTCCGAACATTCGGCCGCTAATGTTCAAAGTATCAGCACACGCGGCCTTCTGTATGATTCATCAATTACAGAATCCACGCCGTAGACGTTTTTGATATTGGCCGGAGTGAGAACGGTCCTTGTCGGACCGGCAGCCACGATCCTGCCCTCGCTCAGAAGGATTATCCTGTCGCAGAATCTCATGGCAAGGTCCAGATCATGCACTATTGCGCAAGCCCCTATTTTCATATCATGCACTGTCCTGTGTATCGTGTTCATGACATCGATCTGATGTTTGATATCCAAGTTGCTTGTGGGTTCGTCCAGAAGGAGTATCCTCGTCTCTTGCGCTATCGCCCTGGCTATGAGCACCCTTTGCGCCTGTCCGCTGCTCAGTTTGCTGAACTCCACTGACGCAAACATCTTCACTCCCATATCTTCCATGGCTTTCCATGCGATCTCCTTATCCCTTTCTCCGAATTCCCATTTGATGTGGGGTCTTCGGCCCATAAGGACGACCTCGAACACATTCGGTGATGCAATGTTCTGAGAATTCTGAGGGACGTAGCTTATGTTCTTTGCAACATCCTGCCGGGGCATGGACCGGACCTCTTCCGCATCCAAAGCTATGCTCCCCTGTTTAGGGGTCAAAATACCGTTTATGCACTTGAGCATGGTCGTCTTTCCGGAACCGTTGGGCCCGAGGATGCCAAGAACTTCAGAGGGATGCAGCTCCAAGCATATGTTCTGCAGTATCGGATCGCTGCCGTAGCTGAATTCGACCCCCTCCATTCTGAGTTTCATGTTGCCGTGTATTAGTTGCCTTTTCTTATAACTTTGTGTTACGAATTTCAAAAAAGTATGTTATTAAATATGAAAAACATAATGCGGACTGCATGAATGCCAAATTCGGTGCCGTGATCGCGATCGCCATCCTGGTGGCTGCTGGCGCAGCGGCGTACATCATATTGAAAAACGATGGGGACGCAAAACCCATCGATGTAAACCTCGAGATATTCGGGAACGCGGACAAAGACTGGAAGATCGATGAGAATGATGCGAAGCTGGTCGAAGATTACGTCAAAGCGGTGTCTGATGCGGACCAAGACAAAATATCCGATATCGAGAGCAGGATGAGCACGAGGTTCGCCGATGCGAACAACGACGGCAAGATAGACGGCAAAGATGCCGAGCAGATACGGGCGATAGCCAACGGGACCGCGAAACACCTGTGGTTCCTCGACGGCATACAGCAGGAACGCGACATCGACCTGGATATCGACAGGATAGGTGCCGAGTATTTCACCAACACCGAGATGATGCTGATTCTCGGGCAGAGTGACAAATTGGTGGCGGTCGACAACGCGCCGTACATGTGCCGCGAATTCTATTTCAATGCGGAGAAGCAGAAGAGCATAGCCAACATGGTGAACATGAGCGTACCGGACTACGACTTTGTGAACGGTCTCGATCTGGATGTCCTCCTTATATTCGCACCCCTGACAGCAGCGAAATATGAAGAGAAGAGAGAGAAGATAGTGGACTGCGACGTCCTGTACCTTGGGCTTTACGTTCCGGATCTGACAAACACTTCCAAGTCCAACTTCATCCAGGGCATACTCAAGGCAGGGTACATCTTCGGCAGTGTTGAGCGTGCAGAAGGATATACGCAGTGGGTACTGGAAAACAGGGACAGACTCATGGAAACTGCGAACAGCATATCGGATTCGGACAAGCCCGTCGTGGCCATGAGCAACTACACATCGACCCAGTACTTCATGGATGAAACAAAAAAGACCTTTACTTTGTACAGGACCGAAGACCCTCTCGGACAGGCAGTGTCGCTGGCGGGAGGTGTCAACATACTGAAAGTTCTTGGAAAGGACGGTGCAAGCAATCCGTCGGTCCAGGTGGATGCGATATTCAACGACGATCCAAATGTCCATGCCGATTTCATATTCCTCCACTTGGTGAAATACACATACGGAGGGACGATAAACAAAGGAGTGCCAGACCACGGATATGCCGTAGACGACCACACTGAAATGAAAGCTGCGTGTGCCGATGCAGGCAGCCGTACTCTGATAGCGGACGAGATCATAACGCTGATCGCGGGTGATTTCAGGAATGGTTGTACAGGAGGGATACTCCTTGCGGCATACATGGGAAATATAATCAACCCGGATGAATACTCTGGCATAGATCCGGTCAAGATGCATAACGAGTATGTCAAATGGATGGGCATAGAAAACTATGATGTGAATGAGAAAGGTGTGTTCGTGTACACAGGACAGGCCTGAACAGAGGCATCGCCTCTATTTTTTTCACTTTTTGGGGTCTCGTAAGATGCGTGTGCTGGAGAGATTGTTCGGAAAGGCGGAGCAGGATGCCGACAGAGAGTCTGTCCGCAAAGGCCGCAAGAGGCAGATATTGTACATCCTGCTCATGGCCGCCGCACTTTTGATCCTGACGTGCTATTCCGTGACGATAAGCTCCACGACCATAACTCCGGTCCAGGTCTATGAGACCTTCATCAATCAGATATTCCCCGGGACGTTCGATGTTCCCAGCAAGACGCAGGAAATTGTGATGAACGTTTACGCACCAAGGGTACTTATGGCGGTCTTTGTAGGCGGAATATTCGCGATAGGAGGGTGCATCGTACAGACGATACTGAAGAACCCTCTTGCCACACCGTACACGCTCGGCGTGTCTTCGAGCGCCGCATTCGGAGCGGGGCTGTCGATCATTCTGGGAATGACGGCGGCAGTCGGGAATTTCGGTACGATCCTCAATGCGTTCATATTCTCATTGATCCCCGCAGCTATTATACTAATCACATCAGCCAAGCGCAGCATAACGACCACGACCATGATATTGATAGGAATATCGATCTCCTATCTCTTTAGCGCCGCCAACACCATAATGCAATACTTCGGAGAAGCCGACGCCGTTAAGGCCGCATTGTTCTGGTCGGTGGGCGATCTCAACGGCGCAATGTTCGAACAGCTGCCGTATGTAGCTGCCACATTGTTGTTCACGCTTGCCGCTTCGTTCTACCTTATGAAGGACATAGACATCATGAGGATGGGCGACGACACAGCAACCTCGCTGGGCGTCAATGTAAAAGCGGTAAGGACAGCATCGATAATCCTGGCGTGTCTTTCGACAGCGGTCGCGGTAAGCTTCGTCGGTGCGATCGGTTTCGTCTGTCTTCTTGCTCCGCAGATATCCAGAATATTCGTGGGGAACAATATGCGTTATCTCCTGCCCGCGTCGCTGGTAACGGGGGCGACGCTCCTGGTCATAGCGGACATAATCGCAAAGGACCTGGTAAATCCGCTGATGCTGCCTGTCGGAGCGATAACAGCGCTTGTCGGAGCCCCGATACTCATCTATCTGCTCATCCGCAACAATGACAGGATGGTGGTCTGAATGGCGATAGACCCTCAAGAGACGCAGTCGATATGCTCAGAGTGGGAATCGGAACGCAACAGGCACCCGTTCGCTGTGGAAAAGCTGAGCGAACAGACGATCGCAGGATGCTGGGACGATTCCGCTAAAACGTATTCCGGAGAGGAATATGCCGGCATAAGGGAGGAGATGCTCATAGACCTGATCGATGCGGGCATACTCGGCGAGGACAGAACAATGCTGGACATAGGGTGCGGCCCAGGGCTTTACGAGAAGATGTTCTCTCCATATGTCGGAAGCATATGCTGCTTCGACGGAAGCAAAAGGATGATCGACCGCCTTAATGCGGAATGCAGTGCCAAAGGCATTGACAACGTATCATCGCATGTCTGCATGTGGGAGGATTTCGATACGGATGAGAAGTACGACATCGTGTTCGCTTCCCTCTGCCCGCCTCTGAACAATCCTGAATCTCTGCTCAGGATGGAATCATACTCGCGCGATACGTGCGTATATGTGTCGTCCGCGAACCCAACCCCGGGGATGCCTTCAGAGATATGGGCGGAGCTTGGCAAGGACTACTCTTTCAAAGGATACAACACCAATTTCCCTTGTCGTTATCTCTGCTCCATCGGACGCAGCCCCGTACTGAAATTCTATTCGGAAGAGCGCAGGACAGAGATGACATTCAAAGAAGCCGTCTCTGCGCAGGAACGGCTGATCAGAAAATATATGGACCTGACTTCCGAGGTCCGTGATATAATAAATTCGGTTGTGAGCTCTCATGTCACGGACGGCGTTGTAGAGGAAAAGAAGACCATGACGCTTGGAATGCTGGTATGGAATATCTGACGATATCCAGCGCCAGCAAAGAATCGGTTTCAGGGATTGGAAGATGCCGACGCATCCGCAGAGGCAAGCGTGACCTCCAGTATCCCGTTGTTGTACTCCATCGCAGCAGAGCCCGGTTCGACCCTGCACGGAAGAGCCAGTGTCCTGGAGAACTCCCTGCGTTCGGTGT
>JAISVN010000167.1 GCA_031271555.1 Candidatus Methanoplasma sp. | reverse complement strand
GCACCTGCTCATAATTCAGTTTTTCGCCCTCTATCTCCGATGATTTCAGCACATCAAGGGTCAGCATCTCGAGGTTCCTTTCCTCTTTGGATGAGAATCCGAGCGATTGCATATACCCCTGCATCTTGCCTTGCAGAAGACGAACTGAACCCATTGATGCGCTCACGACATCGTTCTTCCAGTTGAAATCCGTCCAATTTTCATATTGATAGATGTACTTGGGCATATCAAATAAACAATGCTGTTGAATTATATTATATTTACCGCATTTTTGCGGTGATTATAAACCCCATTCACCGCAAAACGACTGTTTGAACCTAAGTTCAATTCCTCTTCAGGGATCTGCCGGCATGCTTCACGGTCGAAAGCACCTTGTTCAGACGGGATTTGAACTCGTTTATGGACCTTATGTCCATCGGATCCACTCCGTTCATATGTGCCAGATACAATGAGACGTAATCGCCTATCATTACCGCCCTGAGCGTCCTCTGAAGCGGGGTCTTCCCTCTTATGCGGACCACTCTGACATCCTGCCCGTATTTCTTGAGAGACACCATCGATGCGTCGGCCATCTTCCTTATTGCCTTGTGCGCTGAACTTTCATATAGGAAAACAGGCACGCATCTGCTCCTCATCTCTCCCTCGGACCACCCCGATATCTCGTTGTGATTGAATTCCGGGACCGATCCGGCGAATGCCATCATTTTCGCATTCTCGTTTATCTGGCTCTTCCATCTTATTGCTGAAGCGTATATCCCGGCTGTGGAATAGATTATCGGAATGCGCCCGTTTATGTCCTGAGCTATCTCCCACGCCTCGCTCTTGTCGCTGCTCAGCCTGTTCCTGAGTTTGTACAGGTCAGGCAGCATCCGCTTCATCTCTCTTACGCAGTTCGTACCGCATGCAGCATCGATTATCAGGGCCAGGTAGCCCATGCTGAGCCCGAGTGCGCTTCTCGGCTGGAACCCCGACTCCATCTTTACGATCTTGTCCCCTCTTTCCGTCCCGAGCTTTTCCAATTCCCCTCCGGATGTCATTATCACCATGGGGCAGCCTCTCTCCGCTGCCTGATGGTACATAGACAGGGTCTCGCTTGTGTTGCCGGAGTAGCTGGATATTATCACGAAGGTGTTGCTGTCGGCCCATTTCGGCAGGTCCGGGAACCTTTGCACGGTGATCGGGAATTTGGACTCTTTTATCACGCAGTCTTTGATCACGTCGCCGCCGATCGCAGAGCCGCCCATCCCGCATATCATGATCCTGTTGAACACCGCATCTATCTTTATGGGTGATGATATCGCAACCTTCAGGTTGTCCACGAAATTGTAGATCTCGTGTGACATGTTGCTGTGTTCTGTTTCAGAGTTGACAGTACCGCCTTCGGCCATATCACATACCCCAGAACGGCTCTTCCTTCCTTTTTATCGCTATCGTCTCCTCAAGCGTGGCCTTCTCATCGTCGTTTATGTCGAGTGTGGCAAGCTGTTTGACGGCAGATTCTATCAGATCTACGTAGATTATGTCTTCCTCGTTGATCTGCCTGCCTGCGGTCACGCCCTCTATCCCCACGGCGACCTCTTCGCCCTGTTTCGCTTCCTTGAGGGTGTCCTCTCCGGAGTGTATGCTCTTTATCCTTCCGGCGTCCCTTCCGTCGGCCCCTATGAGACGCTCCCCGATCCTTATCCTTCCGGACAGAACCCTCACACCGACGATCGCGGGCTTGCTTACTCTGAATATGCAGTTAGGCAGTATCCTGAACTTTGCAGGGAACGAGAACTCGGACCTCTTGTCGGTGTCGGTCTTCTTCTTCGACTCCTCCACCCATTCCTTGTACTCTTCGATGAGTCTGTAGACGATCTGGTTCGTCAGCACTTTTATGCTGTGGTTATCGATCTCAGCCTCCGCATCCTTCGTCACGGAGACGTTGAACCCGAGTATCACATTGTTCGCTTTGTCCCCGTAGGCGGCTTCCACGACATCCCTTCTGGTTATGTCGCCTACACCGAACTTCCTGATCGGTATGCCTGCCTCTTTCGTTTCGAATGCCAGAGCCTCAAGCGACCCTATCGCATCCGCTTTGATCGTTATTCCTCTTTCGACGGTCTCGATCTTTATGGACGAGTCCTCGGTGAGGTCTTTGACGGCGGGGTCGTTGGGGCCTTTGACCACCATGAAAGGCGCTCCCGCTATCACTCCCTCCATTGTCTGCGTCGATATCTTTACGCCGGCCGCCGCATGCAGCTCGCTGACCGATGCGAACCTGTCCCTCGGATCCCTTATCTCGTCAAGGGGCATCGGTTTCAGTATCGCCTTCACTTTGGTTATGTGGGGTGCGCCGTTGGTGCCAAGTGCAACGGTATCCCCTCTCTTCAGCGTGCCGGAGTATAGGATCACGTCCATGGTCTTTCCGAGGCCTTTCTCTTCTTTTATCTCCAGGATCGTTCCTTTGCCGGGTCCTTCGCCTTTCTCCAGCTGCTGCTCCAGGAAACGCTGTGCCAGACCTATCAGCATGAGCAATAGGTCCGGTATCCCCTCTCCCTCTTTCGCGCTTATAGGCACAAGCGCAACGGTCTTGGTGAAATCGTCTATCCTGTCGTAGCGGTCAGCGGATATGCCTTCCGTGGCGAGCTGGGCTATTATGTTGTACATCTTCTCGTTGAATGCTTCCATGGTGTGCGCCTGCTGCGCCTTTTCCGATAGAACGAACGGCCTTCCGTCCTCCGGCATCCAACCCTGGATCGTGTCGATCTTGTTAAGAGCTATCACGAACGGCGTCTTGTACTGCCTGAGTATCCTGATCGACTCGATGGTCTGCGGCATTATGCCTTCCCTTATGTCGATGACCAATACCGCAAGGTCCGCAAGGGAGCCTCCCCTGGCGCGGAGAGTTACAAAAGAGTGGTGCCCGGGAGTGTCTATGAACAACAGGCCCGGGACGTTGAATTTCTTGTTGCCGATAAGCGGCCTACAAACTTTGTAAATATGTTCTATGGGCACCTCTGTGGCTCCGATATGCTGGGTTATGGCACCCGCCTCTCTGGCTTGGACGGATGTGCCCCTGATCCTGTCGAGGAGCTTCGTCTTGCCGTGGTCCACATGTCCAAGCACGCTGACCACGGGTTGCCTTATTACCATACTATCACACTCGCATGGGTGTCCGGTTAAGGGGTTTATTCGTAGATCCAGTCATCTGCGGTTCTCTTGTAGGCTATCAATTCTTCCGGTTTGAAGAATATGGATATTTCCCTTTTGGCGGACTCGATGGAGTCGGAACCGTGTATCAGGTTCATTCCGGTGACCATCCCGAAGTCGCCGCGTATCGTACCGAGTGGGGACTCCTGAGGGTTCGTTTTGCCCATCATGTTCCTGCACACCGCTACCGCGTTCTCGCCTTCGAGTACCAGGGCGAGGACCGGGCCCGATGTGATGTACGATATCAGCGAGTCGTAGAATCCTTTGCCTTTGTGTTCGCCGTAATGGTTCTCGGCCACATCTTTCCTTATGACCATGAACTTCATTGCGACGATCTTGAGGCCTTTCTTCTCGAAACGGGATACGATCTCTCCGCAGAGCCCTCTCTGGACGCCGTCCGGCTTGACCATGAGGTATGTCAGCTCTGTGGCCATGTGATCACTCCTTCTTTTCTGCCGCTTTGAGACGTGCCGCTTTCTCTATCGCTGCTTTCTCGGTCCACTCTGTGGTCCTTGCGATCCTCTTGAGCTGGATCATGTTCTTGTAACACTTGTTCGTGTCGAAATTTAGTACCGTCCCATCCTTTTTGACGTACATCTTGCCTGTTCCGGGCTCGATGTCGCCTCCGCAGAATGAGCATTTCCTTACTTCCACCATCAAAATCACCTGCCCATTCCGAGCTTTCTTGCCTCTCTCGAGGTCTCTCTGAGCATGAGTATGTCGCCCATTCTCACAGGTCCCATGATGTTCCTTGTGATGACCCTTCCTTTGTCGCGGCCGTCCAATACACGGACCTTGACCTGAGTGGCCTCACCTGTCATCCCTGTGCGGCCGATTATCTCCACGACCTCCGAGGGGATGCTGTCTGTGTCTACCATTCAAATCACCCTCAGTTCTTCAGTGCTTTTACTGCTTGAGCGATCTCTTCGCAGATCGGTTTGCCCTTTCCAACATCAACAATTGCTATGGATGCCGTGGGTTTCTCAAGACCGATCGCATTTCCGAGCTCCGCTTTGCTTGGAACATACACGTAAGCGACGTTCCTCTCCTCGCAGAGAGCGGGGATGTGTGCGAGTATCTCGGGGGGGTTGACGTCCGTGGCCATTATGACCATGACCGCGTCTCCGCGCTCCACAGCTTTTGTCACTTCATTTGTTCCTTTCTTTATCTTTCCGCCGTCTCTTACGATCTCGGCGAGAGTGTATGCTTTGTCAGAAAGCTCCTTGGGCGTCTCAAACTTTACAAATACGGACATTTTAATTACCTCTTTCCGGCACCTATAGTACCGTCATCATTCATCGGCTCTTAAAGAGCATCCGAGCTATTCTATCGTAGTATTTAAGAAGTTCTGTTTGACCTGCCGCTGCAGATACAGGGTGATACCGGGGCGGTCGCAATGACATTTGAGATTTTGCCAGGACAAAATGTTTTGACATAGATGTACCAGACGTGCAAAGGCCGCCTCCGTTTGACCTGTGTAGGCACTTTTGTTCTTTCGGCCGAAGAACGGCCCATCATCTGCCATTTCCCCTGAAAAACCTCCTTTTCCGGGGGAAAATATGGAAACAGTTATACCATAATCTGCAATAACGCAGCATGGACTTCGGGAAATCGGCGCATCTGTGCACAATAGTACTGTCTCTGTTTGCCGTTTACATGGGAATCAAGAACAGGCAGGCTGACATTCTGATGCCCGGGGTACTTTCCGCGCTGCTTTCCGCAACGATGCTTCTTATGTCCCTCAAAGGCAAGAGCATAACCATAATGCTCTCTTTGATTCTGGATTTGTTCCTGATAATATCTGTTATCGCAACGATCTTCAATATTACGGATTTCGCACGCATGGCCATGGTAACGCCGCTTTTCGTTTCCGTGGGGGCGTGCATGGTCCTGTGCCTCATAGCTTACACGGAAGTGAAATTGGACCGGGCGATGTTCTATGTCTATTTTCTGTTCTCGACGCTTGCGGTATCCAATGTTTTCTCTTACGGAGTCTACTATTACTACCTAGTGGACGGCGTCGCCGACGAGATGCAGTCGAACTTCTGGCTGGTGGACGGGTTTGCGTTCGCCCTCACGTTCTGCATATTGGCGATGTTCATAGCCAGAGCATATATGAGAAAAAAAGACATACGGCTCATACAAGCCTGTGAGATTCTGGAGGGATGCTGTGTCAAGACGGAGTGAAAAGGAAAAAAGGATCGACCTGGTGTGTCTGATCTTCCTGCCACTTGGTTTCCTGATCTATACCCTCCTTGCCCTGGCCGGCATATACGGTAAGGACCACGATGTGATGTACGTCGTTGTGACGGAGATCGTGCTTCTGATGATATCGATAGTGCTTCCTCTCCTCCGGGTCAAAGAAAAACTGATAACGCCGTACTGGTTCATTGCAACGGTCGAGGCCCTGATATATTCCCATGGTTCGGCCCTTTACTGGGGCACATACATATGGATACCTCATTGGGATGTGTTCGCACACATATCCGCAAGTTTTGTGGTCACCCTTGTAGCGTTCATCGCATTGCTGACGATACAGTCCTATACCACAAGAATAGAGCTTGGGAAGGGCCCGTTTTTCTTTATGCTGTTCATCATCGGATTCGGATTCGGGAACCTCTGGGAACTTCTGGAATGGTTCGTCGACAATGCATTCGGCTATGCGTACATGGCATATTCTATAAAGGATACCTTGGGAGACATCGTCATGGATCTGGTGGGCGCAGGGATAACGACTGCATTTGCCATGTTCCTGCTCAGAAAGAAAACTCCAAAGGAGATCATCTCAGGATTCGGAATGCATGATTTCATGACCGACATGGGTAAAAGGTGGGATAGGAAGACGTATTCTGAAGCATCAAGGAAGAAGGGGGCGGAGTAATGTCCATCGGAGACTGGATCTATGACATATTCGGAAACAGCGAATGGGGCGTATTGCTCTGCATATTCCTCATATTCCTGGTAGACGCTTTGATATTCCCTGCCCTGCCGGAACTTTTCTTCGCAGGGGGCATGATGTACAACGCTGCACAGGGGGGTTCCCTGCTGTTCGGAGCCGAGCTGATCCTCGTCGTGGTGATCGCAGAGGTCCTAGGCGTTCTTTCTCTTTATTATGTGGTTGGACGCATACGGATACCGAAAAGAATAGAAAAGCTCGTGAACGGTTATGTGGGATTCCTTGTGCTGGGGGACGAGCGCCTGATACTTCTGAACCGGGTCGCGCCCATGATACCATTCTGCGGCGCATTCATACGCATAGCCTGCTGGGACATAAAGAAGTCAATGCTTTATGTTGTGGCCGGATGCGTGATCAAGTATGGGATCATCGCAATTATGTGCGACTTTTTCTTTGAATATTACAACGGCCCTGACGCCCAGACATATACGCTGATCTTCATAGTGCTTGTCATAGCCGTGAGTTTCGTGTTCTCCTATGTGATGAAGAAGAGGGCCAAAAAGTCATAATTGTCCGGGCATGCCAGTCTGATGTGTGCACATTAAGGCCTCATTCCGATTGGAACCTGATATTTGATGCGATTGCGAGGCTGGATATGCAGAGTAAACATTCATCTGCATGCTTCATGACGCATGAAACTGTACGAAACACCGAGTTCAGGCATATTGCAGGCTCTTATGCTGGCTCGGAGGAAATCGGGGCTACCTGCCTACGGTTATGCGTACGGCTGAGCTACAAATGAAGAGAATCGGGCTACAATTTCAGCTTAGACAGGCTTTTAT
>JAISVN010000165.1 GCA_031271555.1 Candidatus Methanoplasma sp. | reverse complement strand
CAAGGGCAAGGGCATGCGACCTTGTGAATCCCAGGTCCGGGCACAATACCGGTACGCCGAGCTCATAGAGGGCCTCCCCCAAAGCTCTGGCGTTCTTGCATGTCTGTGCGGCATAGTCTTTCGCAAACACCTGCATCTCGGCAAGCGTCATGGCCAGTGCGGCCATTGCGTGGAGGTGGTGGCTGGAGGTCACTCCGGGGAACACGGCCTTCTGTATCTTCTTCTCCTCTTCCTCTGTAAGGTTGGACCCGAGTATCATTCCGTGGTTGGGTCCGGGGAATGTCTTGTGTGTAGAGGATGATACTATGTTCACGCCGTCTTCGAACGGCTTGTGGAACTGCCCTCCGGCTATGAGTCCGAGAACGTGCGCACAGTCCTCCCATACGAGACAGTCTATCTCATTGAATGTGTCCTGCAGCTCTTTTATCGGCGGCGGGAAGAGGAACACCGAGAGGCCGAACTGTGCAATCTTCGGTTTTTCCTTCTTAAGGAGCTTGATCGTCCCGTCGACGTCCAGATTCATATCCTCGACATTGAACGGATAGTTCACGGAGCGGACGGCCCTTTGTCCGAATGCTCCGAATTCGCACGTCGATATGTGCGCTCCCTGTGCGAGTGCACAGGTCGTTATGGTATCGCCGGGGTTGGCGAACGCGAAGAGAACGGCCATGTTGGCGACCGTCCCCGAAACGGGTCTGACATCGGCGAATTCGGACTCGAACAGCTTCTTGGCGAGTTCCGTGGCTTTCAGTTCTACCTCATCAACGTATATGTTGCCCTGGTAGTACCTCTTGCCGGGAAGTCCCTCTGCATATCTGTCTGCAAAGTCTGATATCAGTATCTCTTTCGCAAGCGGGCTCATGAGATTCTCGGATGCTATCATGGGTATGCATTCCTCGAACCATTTGTTATGTTCCATTACTTTCTGTCTGATGAAACGGCCGTCATCTGTCATCATATGTATCTGTTACCCTCAATGTGGCGGTAGTAAAAAAGGTTGTCTTCCGTATTGGAATTATGAACCATTGCGGATTCATTCGGATTTAATCTTGTTCAGAATAACTTTGCATCTTTCTTTCTGAGGGTAAGTCACCCGTTATTATTTCCCAGATGCTGCATGGCTTCTTCTACATTCCCGCAATATCTGATGATCGACTCAATATAGCCGATATCATGATTCATAGACGAGCCTCATTTCACGGAAGATCTCTTGTGAAAAATCGTCACCAAGCCTGGCACCGTCCGTTACAATATCTATACCTCTTCCCAGCGTTTCTTCTAGTTCTCTGAACAACCCGCATAATTTCATACCTTTGATCTGTCCGAGGATTACATAAAAATCATAATCGCTATCATCAGTGTTGTCACCGCGAGCCCTTGAACCGAAGAGGTAGATGCTGTCTGCTCCATATTTTTCAGCGATAGGTGCAACTGTTTCGCATAACCCTTCGAAACTAAGATTGCGTCCGATCGTTGCAGCATCCATAAATAACACATCTGCAAAACACTCTATAACGGTTTTCGCGTCTGTTTTGCGTATTAGGCTTCTGTTTTATGGATGGATGTATGCTTTCGGTTGCTTATACAATATGCTGCATACAGCGGAACACTCAACACATTATTCTCGAAGCCCATATTCTTTGGTGAGACCTTTATGGAGTAAGGAACATCATACTTCGAAATGAAGACGCTCATGCTTTTTGATCTTGTGTTGTCTGCCGATTTGACCTCTACAGGTATTATATCACCCGACTGATCCTGAAAAACAAAATCCAATTCCGCTTTTCCGGGAGATGACCAGTAATACGGACGTATGCCATTGGATACCAAAGACTGCATGACATAATTCTCTGCCATGGCACCTCTCAATTCGCCGGAAACATCAGAATGCAGTATGCGCTCCAAAGGGATACCATATCTCGAGGAGAGAAGTCCCGTATCGGACATATACAGTTTGAATGAGTTGGGGTCTTCATAGATTCCCAGAGGAAGCTTCCCATCTGTTACTCTTCTGCACACATTCACCACTCCTGCCGACTCAAGCCAAGTCACCGACCCCCAATAATCTCTGGAGCGGCCCCCGTGCCTTATGGAACTGTATTGGAATTTCTTATTCTCCCTCGCAAGTTGCGAAGGTATGCTCCCCCACACATCGATTGTGCGCATGGTCTCGGACGGCATTGTATATTTTGCCATATCTGCCAGATAAGAGCTGCTGAGTTTGTTCTGCACAGAAGCCAAAAGGTCGTGATCGCCCGTCCTTATGAATTCCGATACAGCCTCCGGCATACCGCCGATGGCAAGATATGTTCTGTAGGCCTCCATCGCTTTCTCGTGAAGCGGCATAGGACGTCTTTCGTCAAATGATGCCGATATCATCTCTGAAAGCTTTCTGTTACCCGTGGCCCATAGGAACTCTTCCATATCCATAGGATTCATGGATACGATATCGACTTTACCGACAGGAAATGAATATTCATTCCGGTTAAGCGTCATGCCCAAAAGGCTGCCGGTAGCTATTACGTGATATTCAGGAGCATTTTCCTGAAGGTATTTCAGAGATGTCAGGGCGCGCTCGGACCTCTGTACCTCATCAAAAACGATGAGCGTGTCCTCTTCAGATACGGATTCTCCTGTTGCAGAAGATATGCCGTCTATTATCCTCTTCGCATCAAGATCGCCTTCGAAGATCTTTCGGGAGCTGGAAGAAGATTCAAGATTGAGATACGCCGTGTTCTTGTATTCTTTCTTCCCGAACATCAAAACAGAGTATGTCTTGCCGACCTGCCTGGCCCCTTTGACGATCAAAGGCTTTCGGGTAGGCGATCTCTTCCACTCTTTCAGGATTTCATGAATCTTACGTTCCACAAAATGTTATCGTGAAACATTTATTAGAACATATCTCAGGTTTGTTTGTTTAATTTAAATAATTCTCCAGTTATGTTACAAAAAATGTTACTTCAATACATTATTTGGTTCCAATTAATGTTGAAAGAATACATTTTTAGGAACATAACTTTTAGAACGAGGCCGGAGATATTGCAATGATGTACGGGATATGTCCGCCGGCGGTCTCAGGATTCATAGTTCCGATTCGTCAACAACGACGAGTTCGTTGACCTCTTTTACAGGAATGTCGGCAACGGGGTCCGTTTCCCTGAGATGTGCAAGGCGGATCGATACGAAATCACCAAGTATTATGCATTTGAGGTTCTTTTCCAGATTGCTTGCTCCACTGACATGGTATGATACTATGTCCAGTTTCTTGTCCTCAAGGATGCCTATCGATGTATCGGTCATGCATTTTATTATGTTGGACGCGTTATCGTCATAGAGTATCACGGGCATGAACATCTTGTTCTTTGCATCATCCGTCCATCCCACTATCTCATTGTGGTTGAACTCCGGGAGCGAGCCGCAGAAGGATATGAACTTGGAATTCTCGTTTATCTGAGTCTTCCACCTTATTGCGGAGGAACGCATGTTCGCAAGACTGTATATTACCGGTATCTTATGCATGAGCATCTTGGCTATGTCATCCACAAGTGTGTTCTTGCCGGACAGGAGTGAGTCCCTGTGTTTCTTCAGGGTCGGGAGCACATCGCGCAATGCTGTCGCAGCATCGCAGACCTCCATCTTCTCAAGGACGCTTGAAAGATACCCAAGAAGATACCCGAAAGCGCTTCTGGACTGCAACCCTCTAGGCAATCTGACCAGGATGTTCTTGTTTGATATGCATTTCTGCATAAGCTCACCCCCGGTCGTTATGCATATTATCCTGCAGCCTCTGTAGTTCGCCTCGTCATATGCTATCAGGACCTCCTTCGTGTTGCCTGAATAGCTTACGAATATGACCGTGGTCTCACGGTCGACCCATCCAGGAAGCTCTATGCCCCTCACGACCCCGATGGGGTTCTGGTCCGAGCCGTCCGCATAGTCGGAAACGACCTCTCCGGCCAATGCCGAGGCTCCCATGCCGAATATGCAAACGTTATTGGATGGATGCAGAGCGGGCAGGACGGCGTTCAATGCCTCTTCTATCTGTTCGGGCAGGCTGTTGACCTGTTTATACATGACAGAATTGGAGACCTTTTGTTTCAAACTATATGACCTCAGTCTCCCTAACCGATTTGAATATAAAAATAAGGGCTTTCGTGAATCTACCATATAATTATTTTTTACAAATTATTTAGTAGTGGTAGTACAATCCGCAATGACAATGAGCAAACATGATACTCCTGAAAACAATCTGAGCAAAGCATTGGAGGATATCAGAGCAGGAAAGATCGTCCTTGTCTATGATTTCGATGACAGGGAGAGGGAAACGGACATGACGATAGCCTCCGAGTTCGTTACCGCCGATGTGCTTAAGCGGATGAGGAACGACGCAGGCGGCCTGGTATGCACAACGACCCCGAACAGAACGGCCAAGGAATTGGGCCTGCCCTTCCTGTCCGACGTCTTTTGGAACAACAGGGATTCCTATCCTCTCCTGGGGCTCATGGCCCCCAATGATATCCCGTACGATAATACGAAGTCGTCTTTCGGGATCACAATAAACCACAGGAGAACGTACACAGGGATAACGGATTCCGACCGTGCGCTCACAATAAACGAGTATGTGAAGACAATATTCAGCGATGAGCCGGCAGATAATAAGATAAAGGAACTGGGAGAGCACTTCAGGGCCCCGGGGCATGTGCATCTTCTGAATACAACATCAAAACTCCTTAAGACAAGGCACGGCCATACTGAACTGTGCACAGCATTGATGTATATGGCCGGCGTCAGACCATCGGCGACGATATGCGAGATGCTGGGCGGGAACGGGATCGCCAACTCGAAGGAGGCGGTGATAGAATATTCCAAAAAGAACGGAATGCAGTTCGTTACCGGAGAGCAGATAGTCGAAGCGTGGGATAAGTTCCTGGAAGAGACCGGAATGGATGTGTGAATCATGACGAGGGTGATGGCATCGGGTGTGTTCGATATAATCCATACAGGGCATATATCGTACCTTCAGCAGGCCAAAGCCCTCGGCGATGAGCTGATAGTCGTCGTCGCGTGCGACAATACCGTCAGGAAGAACAAGCATGAGCCCGTGACCCCGGAGAACATGAGGGTGAAGATAGTCGAATGCCTGAAGCCCGTCGACAGGGCGATATTGGGCAAAGGAGGGAACATCTTCGATACGGTGAAAGAGATAGCCCCGGACATAATAGTCCTGGGATTCGACCAGACCTTCGGCGAAGACGAATTGAGGAAAGGATTGGAGACCAACGGTTTGGGGCACATAAAGGTGGCAAGGGCCGCAGAGTACGCAGAGGACCTCACCGCCACCAGAAGGATAATCGATAGGATAAGGAAACTGGAGGGCTGAACATGAAGACCATAGGGATCGCGGACACCACATTTTCAAGGTTCGACATGGCATCAGCGGCCATAAACGAATTGGAACGGACAGGCACGGGCTTCAGGATAGAGAGGTACACGGTACCCGGAGTGAAGGACCTGCCTGTCGCATGCAAGATCCTGATAGAGGAAAAAGGATGCGACATAGTGATGGCGCTCGGCATGCCGGGCCCTAAAGATAAGGACAAGATGTGCGCACACGAGGCATCGACAGGGCTGATAAGGGCGCAGCTGATGACCAACAAACACATAATAGAAGTGTTCGTCCACGCCGACGAGGCCAAGGACGACGGCGAACTGGCGTTCCTTGCCGACGGCAGGACCAGGGAGCATGCGATTAACGTTTACGACCTGCTTTTCAGACCTGAAAGGCTCAGGAGGAATGCGGGTACAGGACAAAGACAGGGATTTGCCGACGCAGGTCCGGTAAGGTTGAGGTGATTGAATGAAAGCATACAAATTGGGGATGGTGGCAGCGGAGTTCAACTTCGATGTGACGTCCATGATGATAGAGAGGGCAAAGGCGGAAGCGGAGTTCCTTGGAGTGGACATAGTCAAGACAATAATGGTCCCCGGAGTCTACGAGATACCGCTGGCGGTCAAAGCGCTGCTGGAGAAGACGGATGTCGACGCGGTGATAACGCTGGGCGCGGTCATAAAGGGAGAGACCAAGCACGACGAGATCGTGATAGCGCAGGCATCGAGGCTTGTGGCCGATCTGCAGCTCGAATACAACAAACCCGTGGCATTCGGCATAACAGGACCGGACATGACGCAGCTTCAGGCAATGGACCGCATCGAGAAGGGAAGGGATGTCGTCGATGCAGCCGTGAAGATGCTCAAAAGGCTTGAGAAGGTCTGAAGGATAAAAACAATGATTCAAAACTTAGGAATCATTTCCTAATATTTTTTATTTTAAAAATTTTTAGGAAATAATTCCTAACATTTTTATTCAGGTGCGTGATATCGGATATCATGCCAAAAGATACAGTCCTCCGCCGAGACTACCTTGAAAAACTTGCGAGGTACAAGGACCGGACAGATCTGGTAAAAGTAATCACCGGCATGAGGCGGTGCGGAAAATCAACACTCCTCAGACAGTATGCCGAGAGGCTCAAAGAGGACGGCGTAAAAGAGGAGAATATAATCCTCCTCAATATGGATTCTAAGACGAACAGGCATCTGCTTGATGAGAATTCTCTGTATGAGTATTTGATGTCCAGATCTTCAAAGGAGAGGTCGTATCTTCTTTTGGATGAGATACAGAACGTTCAAGGATGGGAGAGGGTAATAGATTCAATGATCACAGACTCCGATTCCGACATCTATCTGACAGGGTCCAATGCATACATGCTCTCTACAGAGCTGTCTACCTATCTGACGGGGAGGTCTGTGCCTATTAACATACTGCCTCTTTCATTCAAGGAATTCAAAGAGCTCAACGGTCTGACCGATGATGAAAGCGCTTTCCGCGATTATCTGTCGGTGGGATCCATGCCTATACTAAGAAAAGATATGCCGAAAGACGACGCTTTTGAGATTGTAGGTTCAATACGTTCGGATATAATGATAAAGGATATCTCTTTCAGAAAAAAACTTACTGACGTCGTTATACTGGAAAGGATATCCGAGTATCTGTTCTCAGAGATAGGAAACCCCATATCCGGAAATTCCATATCCAAACAGCTCAGGATAGACAACAAGACAGCCGATGTCTACTTGCAGATGATAAGCGGATCCCTGATGTTCTATCAGGCAAAACGTTATGACCTGCGGGGGAAGATGATACTGACAACGCCGTCAAAATACTATTGTACAGACCTCGGCATGAGAAATGCCGCGATCGGGGAGTATTCCAGAGATATAGGCCGTTCAATAGAGAACATGGTGTATCTTGAACTGCTAAGGAGAGGCTATTCCGTGCACTCAGGAAAATTTGGGGATGCCGAGGTAGATT
>JAISVN010000068.1 GCA_031271555.1 Candidatus Methanoplasma sp. | reverse complement strand
GATCTTGTAAAACATCTTTGACCTTTTCTCATAATTATACAGATCCATAGATGGCTGCAAATCATGGATACTTAGAAAACACTTCCTTCTATAACCGAATAGAACCTTTATTTTATTAATCGGTTCCTTCTATAACCGAATTAAAGGTATCATTAAATATGCATGAGTTAATGTTATGCCGTGAGTAATCCGAACACTCTTGTCAACCGGGAGAGATATATGAATGCCTTGAAGCCGTTCAGAGGCAACGGCAATGCGAAGGTCATAACAGGGATACGGAGATGTGGAAAATCATCCCTTTTAGGTACATTTGCAGATTCTCTTCCGGCCGGCACCAATGTGATCAGAATAAATATGGAATTCTCGGAAAACATAGAACTCCGCACATGGCAGAAATTACTTGAGCACATTACGGCCCGATTGGATGATTACAGGGAGAATCTGCTGATCATTGATGAGGTGCAGGATGTTCCGGGATGGGAGATCGCAGTGAGAGACCTGATAGCAAAATCATCCTGCGACATCTACATCACAGGTTCTAACTCCAATCTGCTGTCTTCTGAGTACTCAACATACTTGGGCGGAAGATACGACAGTGTGCACGTTATGCCTCTGTCATTTTCAGAATGCGTAGAATTCCATGAAAAGTATCATGGCACAGCAAATCGTGACGACATACTGCAAAGATTCATCAGGGTGGGCGGTTTCCCAATATTATGGCGTTATAATCAGGATGAGACTTCATCATTAAGGACGGTCAGGACATTGGTGGATTCTTCTGTCAACAACGACATAACAGCAAGATACGGTGTTCGGAACGTGGATCTTCTGATGAGGATCCTCAAAACATTGGCATCGACTGTTGGGAGCTATGTTTCAGCGGTAAACATATACAACACGCTCAAATCCAACGGAACATCTGTTTCCAAAGATGCTGTATATGAATATCTCGGATATCTGGAAGCGGCCAACATAATAATCAAAGCCGAAACAACAGACGTCAGGGGAAGAGAGATCCTGAGAACCGGACATAAATATTATTTCACGGATCTGGCGATCAAGCACTCACTTATAGGATACCGTCCGGAAGATACACCGGGACATATGGAGAACATAATCTTCACCGAACTTAAAGGAAGGGGATATGATGTGCATGTTGGACGGGCTGAAGGAAAAGAAGTCGATATTGTCGCCGATAAAGGCAATGAACGCATATATGTCCAAGCATGCATGACCTTCGGGTCCGAAGAGACCATAAAAAGAGAGTTCAGCAGCCTGGAATCCATTGATGACAATCATCCTAAGTTCATAGTGCTGATGGATGTGGGACCATATAGGGGAATATCGGCAAAAGGCATAATCTGCTGCGGACTCAGAGAGTTCCTGGAAATGAGAACATACGGCGGACTGCTCTGAATCGGCAACAGAAAGGCTGATCGCCGAGTGATGACACCTATTTCGGCCGATCATTTAGTGGATCCGAGTTCCTCCATCTTTCCCTCCGCATCCAGATAGAGTTCTCTCAGCTTCTCCTTCACGTCCTCCGGAGCGTCCCAAAGATCGCGCTCTATGGCTTCGAGCATGTCCTCGATCATCTCTTTCATAGCATATGGGTTGTTCTCTTCTATCCACTGCCTGTTCTCTTCATCGAATATGAATTTCTCCGTGACGGCGTTGAACATCCAATCCTCTATGTTGTCGGATGTTGCGCTCCATCCCAACATGTATTCGGTGAGCTTCGATACTTCCATCGCACCCTTGTATCCGTGAGGTTTCAGCCCTTCGAACCATATGGGATTTAGAACACGGCTCCTCATGACGTACGCCGTCTCCTCTTCCAGAGTGCGTGTTTTGAGGCGGTCCACATCAGAGCTGTCCCCCATGACGGAATACGGCTTACCGCCTCCGAATGTTCTCACTGCAGCGTTCATTCCTCCGAGGCAATCGTAGTCATCGTCAATATCCAAGAGGTCGAATTCTCTGTGATTGTGGTTTTTTACAGTGACGTTAAGATCGCCGATACGCTTTTTGAATGCGGCGGTGACCTTCTGCCCTTTCCATTTTCCGCCGTATGCGTATGCGCCCCATGTGGCATATGTCTCCGCTATCTGGTCCAAAGAATCCCATTTAGAAGATGCTATCAGCACCGATACTCCATTTCCGAACTGTCCGGGCGGGTCTCCGAATATCCTTATCCTGGCCATGTCGGAAGCGTCCTCTGCCGACAGACCGTCGCGTATGTACTTCTTTATGTCCTCGTTCAAGTGTTTTTTGTAATAGTTCTCCTCATCCGACTCATCAAGATCCGATATCATCTTTGTAGCATCGGTTATCATATCCGTCAGGTTGGGGAAAGAGTCTCTGAAAAGACCGGATATGCGGCACAGAACGTCTATCCTCGGCCTTCCGAGTTCTTCCAAAGGTATGACCTCAAGACCAAGCACTTTGCTTCCTGTCGCGCCCCACTTCGGCCTTACTCCCATCAGATTGAGGATGTATGCTACATCGTCTCCGTATGTCCGCATCGTGTCTGTGGCCCATACGACTATTCCTACGTTCTCCGGGTAATGGCCGTTGTCCTCCACGTATCTTCTGACCATATCCTCTGCCATCTGCTTCCCTATACGCCAGCTCGATCGTGACGGTATGGCATCCGGATCTATCGAATAGAAATTGGTGCCGGTAGGCAACAGGTGCGCATTACCCCTCGTAGGAGCGCCCGACGGTCCCGGAGGAACATACTTTCCTGATATCCCGACAATGAAATTATCGGTTTCATCGGTCATCCTCAATATGTTTGGATAGATGTGTTCGCATACGTAGGATATCGATTCCTTCATTTCGTCCGTCAGTTCCCCGAACATATCGGATGCCGCATAAAGGGATGCGCTTTTGGCAAAGCCTGTTTCATACATCCGTTCGAGCAGAATATTGAAATCCCTGTCCACCTCATCCGTCAGGGCTCCGTTCAGGCAGCCTCTCTTGGCATCGAATGCGGAAGGGTTGTCCAGAAGTGTATCCAGGTCCAGCCCTTTGGATCCGGCCACCGATGCCCTTAGCGATGGTATGCTGCCGTTCCTGAGGCGGCACAGGCTGTACACCATCTCCATAAGTCTTTCGCCTTTCGGGATCTCTCCCAGTATGTGAAGGCCGTCCTTGATCATCGCATCTTTGAGGTCTGAGACGTAGTCATATATCAGATCCACTTTTTCCAGAACATCTTCCAGCGTACAGTCCTGTTCCAGGCCCAACTCCTTGAACATGTCCATATTGCGGACGATATCATAGAGATCCTGTTCAAGCATCTTGTACTGTTCGGTCTGCTGTGTTGCCTTCAGGTACAGATATTGCTGGAGGGTCCCGTCCAGTTCTGTCATCTCATCGTAACTCCCTCCGCGGGTCATTGCGGGACACATATGGCTTATCAGGACGGAATTCGTCCTTCTTTTGCATTGGACCCCCTCTCCGGGGTTGTCTATGATATACACATAGACATTAGGCATAGTATCCAAAACAACGTCCGGATAGCAATCGGCGGAAAGACCGTTTCCCTTTCCGGGAAGCCATTCGAGAGTGCCGTGCGTTCCCATGTGTGCGATGCAATCCGCTTTAAATACGTCCCGTATCCATCTGTAGTACGCAAGATACTGATGAGGCATGACCACGTCCGGATCATGATAAAGTCTTTCGGCCTGCTCATGCTGGCCCCTGTTGGGTTGTATCCCGATGAACACATTGCCGTTCCTTATTCCGGGTATTATGAACTGTCCTTCATGTACCGATATGATCCCCGGAGGATCGCCCCAGCTCCTTACCAGGCCTTCTCTGGCTTTTGAGGATATCGAGTTATACCACTCCATATACCTTTCAAGGCCCACGAGGTCTGCGGCACGGTCCGGTATCTCATTATCTGGTATCCACTCAGTATCGCATGTGACCCCAGCTAATATCTCATCGACGATCTCGTTTCCGTTCTCAGGGATATGATCGACCACATAGCCTTTTTCCTTCATTGATATCAGGCAGTTCCTGATGCTCTCGAACGTATCGAGGCCGGCAGCCCCTCCGATGCGGTCGTTCGTGGGAGGATACATAGTGAGATTGATCACGATCTTCATTTTCTCCGGAGGGGTGCGGCGGAGCTTTGCCCACCCTATCGCAAGGGTGGATATCCGTTCTATCCTGTCGGGGATAGATACTGTCTGATACCCGCCAGCATCATCTCTGACCGT
>JAISVN010000059.1 GCA_031271555.1 Candidatus Methanoplasma sp. | reverse complement strand
TGCGGATATCGTATCTTCGGTTATCTTCTTCTCGAACGTGATCGTGAACTCCTTTCCAAGCCTCTCCAAGGCTGTGGATGCGATGCCTCCGGACGATATGCCGTCCGCATCTATGTGGGTGACCACTTTGACCGTTTCCGCCGATCTTATCTTATCAGCGGCTTTACCGAGGTCCTTGATCAATCTTCCGCAAAAAACATCATCCGCATCCATGTTAACTTTGACCGAAAAAGGTATCATAGAACAGTGAGAAATAACTATTGCATAAAACCGATTAATACAAGCAATCACATAAAGAATGCATGCGGTCGTACGAGATCCTATCCGGCGTCAAGGTCACCAACGACAGGTGTCTCATACTTGATGACGGGCCGACCGCCGTGTTCGGCGACCTCCATCTGGGTTACGAGAGCGCACTTGAAGAGGAGGGCATGTACATCCCGAGGATGAACACAGACTCGATAAGGGATGCCATCAACGGCATACTCTCGGAGTACGAGCCAAAGAGGGTCGTACTTCTGGGCGACATCAAGCATGACTTCAAGAGGTCCAGGCGAGAAGCCAGGGAAGAGGTCAAAAGGATCATCGGCATGCTGATGGAAGCCTCTGAGGTCATAGTCATAAAGGGAAATCATGACAATTTTCTGCAAAACATATTGTCCGACATGGGGCTCATGGCAGTCGATTATGTGAACATGGCAGGGTTCAGGATGGAGCACGGCCATGCAGATTCGGGAGCCAGACCCGTGATAATCGGGCATGAGCATCCATCCGTTAGGATACCGGGCGCAATGAGCGGCGGCATGAAGATGCACTGTTTCGTCCATCAGAAAGAGGATGGTGTGATCGTCCTGCCCCCTTTCAGCCCATTCTCATCCGGGAACGATCTGGTTCTTGACGGCAAATGCATAATGGCACCTGCATTAAGCAATTCAAATTATCCAGAAGCGGACATATACGGCGTGTCCGAAGTAGGCATAATGAAGCTCGGGAAACTGAAGGATGTCATGGACATAAGCATATGATGACGTCCGCATTTTTTAGGATATAAGGATGTCGCCGACCTAATTAAATAAGTGTAATATATTTCGCTCTTTAGGAGATAATACATATGTCAATGACTCCAAGAGAAAGAGTAATTTCAGCAATGAAACTTGAAGAGCTCGACAGGCCCCCGGTTGCAATTTTTACCCAGGCAGCCACAATAGGGCAGATGGACACGGTCGGCGCAGCATGGCCCGAGGCCCACAAAAGTGCAGAACTCATGGCAAAACTCGGAACCGCACAGGCAGACCTTTTCGGATTCGAGTGCGTAAGGGCACCCTTCTGTCTCACAGCAGAGGCTGAGAGGCTCGGATGCAAAGTCCAGGTGGAGAAAAAGGACGCTGCACCCATGATAAAAGAGCATCCGTACCACTTTGACCCCATGTCCGGCGAGTACGATGACCCCGCTGCCCTCATGTCTCCCGAAGAGTTCCTGAAAGACGGAAGGGTGGCCGAAGCGATCAAAGCAATGGCCCTCATGAAGAAATCCCACGGCGAGAACTACTGCATAGTAGCAGGAAACACCGGTCCGTTCACACTCGCAGGGCACATGATCAACACCGAGAACATGATCTTCGGTATGATGATGGCACCGGAAGAGGTCGGAAAATGGACAGCAGCGATCAACCCGATCGTAAAAGCATACACACAGGCACTCTCCGATGCAGGAGCAGACGTCATCCAGATGTCTGAGCCCTCAGCATCCACCGACATGATCGCACCCGACATGTTCGAGGACGCAGCCGGAATGTACGTAAGGGAAAGCCTCGCAAGCGTCAAAGACGCATTCTCAGTCCTCCACATCTGCGGAGACACATACCCTGTGCTCGACGGCATGATCGGAACAGGCGTCACCGGAGTCTCCATAGAGGAGAAGGTCGACCCCTTCAAGGCAGCAGAGAAGGTCGCAAAGAGAGCCGCACTGGTCGGAAACGTAGGATCCGTCAAGCCCCTCTTCCAGGGAACACCCGAAGAGGTCAAGGCAGCCGCGATCAACAGCGCAAAGGCCGGCTTCAGCGTCATATCATCGGGATGCGGTGTCGCACCTGCATCACCTGACGCAAACATGAAAGCTCTCGCCGACGCGATAAAGGCATTCAAGTACTGAAGTCAAAAACAAAACCTCTTCCCAAACCACTTATCCTTTTCGGATCCGTTTATCTCCGGGCCGTGCTGGGCAAATGTTTATTCTCATTAATGCCGATGCAGTGTCATGTCCGAGATCCTGAGCATCAATTCCGAATATGCAGACAAATTGAAAACGATACTAAAGCTCAGAGCAGAGCCCGTGGCCGTCAAGCTGATCAAGGACGGCGACGAGTATCCAAGCGGTCCGAAACTCCCTGAAGCGCAGATGAGCCACTGCCAGGCCGTATTCCGCGCCAGAAAGGGTGAATGCATCAAGATGCCTTTCAGCATGCAGTCCTGTCATGTCGGGACAGCTGTGCTGGGAATGTCCGAGACCCCTCAGAAGATCGGGTCCGGAGAGTTCCACGCAGGCGTGAACATACACGACTCCGTCAGTGCGGCCAAGAAAATGATAGACGAAAGGATAATGATCCCATACCGCACGGAGGGAGAGGTCGTCTGCCCGCTCAATAAAGCCGACTTCGTACCGGACGTCGTGATACTGGTGGACATAGTCGAAAGGATCTATTGGGTGGCTGCGCTTATGACCGCAGAGAAGGGGGGGCGTGCGACATTCAGCACATCACCGTTCCAGTGCGCATGCGAGGATATAACGGTAGTGCCCATGGTATCCGACAAGCCAAATGTATCTTTGGGGTGCTACGGATGCAGGAAAAGGACGGACATGGCCCCGGACGAATTGGCATGCGGCATACCATATAAGCTTATGTCGGGCTATATAGCACACTTGGAAAAATATGCTGGAGGCGTGTTTCTGCAGGCCAAACGCGATTGACGTCCGGAGTGTTATTCTTTCAGATATGTTTGGCATCAACTTATGCGCTCATATCTGATTTTTTATTACCATAGAAAACCTATTTATAGTAGACATCTACCCAGCATCGCCTTTCTGCGAAAAATCCCTTCTCGCCAAATGGTTGGAAAAACTCATTTTTGTCGGAATACTGCAAGTTTTTGCATGGGTTTAAATCAGATAATATGATACTTGTTTTTGCAAGGGGAATGCGAAAAATCCCTTTTTCGCAAATTATCTGAACAAGGAGGTATAAAATGCCAAAATACAAGGACGTAATCGACCTGTATGACGACAACGGTAAACGCATAGCTAAGCAGATACCGCTGGAAGCCATCAGTCCATTGCGCAACAACGCGATCAAAGAGATCGCATCTCTGACCAAGAGGACTGTTGCAGTCAGCCTTGCCGGTATCGAGAAAGCTCTCAAATCCGGTAACATGGCTGGCGCAATGATCAAAGGAAAAGAGATCGACGTAAAGTTGGTAGAGAATGCAAAGAAGATTGCAGCAGCAGTCAAAGAGAAGGTCCAGGTAACAGAGGACGATGGAACATCCGTTGCCATAAAAGCAGACGGAAAGAGTCTCGTCGTCATCGTACCGGAAATAAGGATGAACGCCGGTGTAGAATACACGACCGGATTCACATCTGTTGCATCTGCAGTAACAGAGGCGATCATTGACGAGTTCGATGTCCCGATGTACAAAGCCAACATGGTCAAAGGAGCTGTATGGGGAAGATACCCGCAGACAGTAGGTTTCGACGGCGCGAACGTGAAATCGATCCTTGACATACCGCAGAACAACGAAGGAGCGGGATACGCACTCAGGAATATCATGGCAAACCACGTCGTTGCACTTGTCAACAAGAACGCAATGCAGGGTGTAGCACTCTCCTCGATCTTCGAGCAGTGCGGCGCATATGAGATGGGTGACGCAATAGGAAACTTCGAGAGAAGCCACCTCCTCGGTCTCGCATACCAGGGACTCAACGCCAACAACATCCTGTACTCCATAGTCAAAAAGAACGGAAAGACAGGAACCGTCGGTACCGTCATAGAGTCACTTATGGCAAGGGCGATAGACGATGGCGTCATACACGTCAAAGAGACGCTCCCCTCGGGATACAAAGTCTACACAACAAAAGACCTCCCGCTTTGGAACGCATACGCAGCCGTAGGTCAGGTAGCAGCCGTCATGGTGAACATCGGTGCCGCAAGAGCAGCACAGGGAGTTCCCGGAACCGTCCTGTACTACAACGACCTGCTTGAGCACGAGACCGGACTGCCCGGAACCGACTACGGAAGATCCGAAGGTGTTGGTGTAGGTATGTCATTCTTCTCACACTCCATCTATGGAGGAGGAGGACCTGGTCTGTTCCACGGTAACCACGTCGTTACAAGGCACTCAAAGGGAGTTCTGATCCCCGCAGTCACAGCAGCAAACTGCCTTGACGGAGGAACGCAGACATTCTCGCCAGAAGCAACATCCGGACTCATCAAAGAAGTGTTCGGCGACATGAAGCAATTCCGCTCACCTATTCAGGTAGTAGGTGCCGAGGCGAAGAAGATCGCAAAGAAGATCTGAGGTCATTACATTGAGCGAACCAACCGTAGAATATGCAGGAATACCGCTTCCTGAAGTGGAGATTTTCTCCAATGTGCTGCTTGGTGCGGACACGACCGAGAAGGTTCTGAACGCACTTGATCCGATCGAGCACATCAGACAGATAAACATGACCGGAGAGAGCATCTCGAAGAACCTGAACAGCGGACCCGGAAAGGGTCTTCCGAACAACCACTCCGAACGCAAGGTGATAAAGGTCGGCGGACGTGATGTCGAGCTGAAGTATCAGGTCGGAGCGTTCTACATCGAATTGGATGTAGAGAACGAAAAGATGCTGGATGAAGCAGTGAACAAGATTAAGGAAGCATGCGAGGCCACAATGCCGCGCGGATTCAGTCTGACGGTAGGAAGATACTCAAAGTACAGAAAGACACTCAGAGATTATAAATGAAGGTGAAAAATATGGCAGCATATAAAAGACAGTTCTACCCGGGAACATCGATCCCTGCTAAAAACAGAAAGAAAGTGATGGATCCTAAGGTCAAACTGAAGAAACTTCGTGATGTATCCATGGACGACGTCGTCAGGATCATGGGACACCGCAACCCCGGAGAGGACTACAAATCCATCCACCCCCCGATCGAAGAGGGAAAAGAGCCCGACTGTCCGATAAGGAAACTCGTCGAGCCCATAGAGGGAGCAAAGAAAGGAGACAGGGTCAGGTACATACAGTTCACTGACTCGGTCTACTTCGCACCCATATCCCCCTACCAGAGGGCATGGATGTACCTCTCGAGATACAGAGGTATCGACACCGGAACACTTTCCGGAAGACAGATCATTGAAGTAAGGGAGAGGGACCTTGAGAAACTCGCCAAAGAGATGATCGACAACGAGACCTTCGACCCCGCACTCACAGGTATCAGAGGAGCAACAGTTCACGGACACGCATGCCGTCTCGACGAGAACGGCCTGATGTTCGATGCCTGGCAGAGATATGTATGGGACAAGGACAAGAAAGAAGTAGTGTACGTCAAAGACCAGGTCGCAATACCGCTCGACAGGAAGATCTCTGTCGGAAAACCGGCATCAATGGCTGACCTCAAGAAGAGGACAACGATCTTCAGGGCCGACGGCGTAGACATGAGGGATGACAAAGAGGTCACAGCATACGGACTCAGGATCCACAAGCTCAGGACACTTGGCGGTTATCAGCCCTTTAACGTAAAGGATGTGTAAACATGGCTGGCAAACAGAAAGAAAAGCTTTTCATGGAAGCTGTCAAGAAGAAGTTCAAAGAAGACCCAACCGACATGGAGACAAAATACTACATCTATGGCGGATGGAAACAGTCGAAGAGCAAAGTAGAATTCCAGAAGTCTGCAGAGGCGATCGCAAAGAAGCGCGGTTTCCCGATGATGAACGAGGACATCGGTGTCCCGCTCGGACAGAGGTCCTGGATGCCCTACCAGCTTTCCCACACGGAAATCTACGTAGAGGCAGATGACCTCCACTGCGTCAACAACCCTGCTATCCAGCAGGCATGGGACGACATCAGGAGGACCATCCTTGTAGGTCTCGACTCCCCTCACCAGACGATCGAGAAAAGGCTCGGAAAAGAGGTAACGCCTGAGACCATCAACGGCTACCTCGAAGTGGTCAACCACACGATGCCCGGTGGAGCAGTCGTTCAGGAGCACATGGCGGAGGTCAACCCCGCACTGGTGTACGACTCGTACGTCAAAGTGTACTCCGGAGACGATGAACTCATCGATGAGATCGACAAGAGATTCGTGATAGACATCAACAAGCTCTTCCCCAAGGCCCAGGCAGAACAGCTGAAAAAGGCCATCGGAAAGACCCTGATGCAGGCTGTACGCGTTCCGACCATCGTCGGAAGGCTCATGGACGGTGCAACAGTCTCGAGGCACGCAGCAATGCAGATCTCAATGGCGTTCATCTCCGCATACAAGCTCGCAGCAGGTGAGGCAGCTATCGCAGACTTCGCATACTCTGCAAAGCACCAGTCGATCAACATGGGTTCAATGATGCCCGCAAGGCGTGCAAGGGGACCCAACGAACCCGGAGGAATACCCTTCGGATTCTTTGCAGATATGGTCCAGTCCGACCGTGTCTACCCCGACGACCCCGGAAGAGCAGTTCTTGAGACAGTAGGTCTCGGTGCAGCGATCTTCGACCAGGTATACCTCGGCGGATACATGTCCGGCGGTGTGGGATTCACCCAGTACGCCACAGCGACATACACCGACAACATCCTCGAAGACTACGTGTACCACGCGATCGACGTCATAAAGGACAAGTACGGAGGATTCTGCAAACTGGACCCCTCAAAGTACGACGAGCTCATGAAACTCGGAGACGACATCAACGCATACGCTCTGGAGATGTACGAGAAATACCCGGCCATCATGGAAACCCACTTCGGTGGATCACAGAGGGCAACGGTCGCAGCAGCAACAACCGGTATCGCAGGATCAATGGCAACCGGTATCGCAGACTGCGGTCTCAACATGTGGTATCTCTCGATGCTTCAGCACAAGGAGAGGACAGGAAGGCTCGGATTCTACGGATACGACCTGCAGGACCAGTGCGGTTCCGCCAACTCGTTCTCATACAGATCCGACGAGGGTCTGCCTGCTGAGCTCAGGGGTCCCAACTACCCCAACTACGCCATGAACGTCGGTCACCTGTCGGGATACTCCGGTATCGCAAAGGCATCTCACGTCGCACGTGGAGACGCATTCACTGCCAACCCCTTCATCCGTGTCGCATTCGCTGACCCAAGCCTGATCTTTGATTTCGCTAACGTCACGAAAGAGATCGGAAGAGGTGGACTCAGAGAGTTCGTCCCCGCCGGCGAGAGGACCGCAGTCATCAAAGGCTGATGCCGATGATGGTGGGAGAGATCCTGAAATACACACCGACATCGACGGTCGGAAAGGCAGTGGACATCAGAGAAAAGGACGGAAAGGTCTGGGTAAAACTGGACTTCACCGGACTGTACTACGATGCCGACTTCCTGAAGGCCGCAGATGTATCGGAGTACAAGGAGGTCTCCTACAAAGAGCGTGAAAAGGTCTCCGGCAGCAGCCGTGAAGGAGCAGAGAAGGCACTTGAAGACCTCCGCAGAACGGAGGAGGAAGTGGATATCCGCGAATTCACGCCAAGCGGCGGAGGATAAACCCCTTAATTTATTTTCAATCCTCCTTCGGGAGGTTTCTTTTAATAAAATTCCTGCAAAGCAAGATATAGGAACAAACTTGGTTTTAAAAGTGAATTATACAATATTAGTTCCGATATCGGAACAAAATACTGTATTAACCATATATTTTTACAAGGTTTGTTCCGATATCGGAACATAGTAATACTCAGAGAATGATATGTATCTGTGAAATACAACTCAGTCACGGAGACCGCAGAGAAATGGGACATCTCAGACAGAGCAGTGAGGAAATACTGCTCGGAAGGAAGGATCCCTGGAGCTTTCCTCACAGGCAAGACATGGAACATACCGGACGATGCGTTGCCCCCCGAAAGGAAGAATGCAAGGAGATTCAGCGATAATGATCTCCTGAACATTTTAAAGGAAGAAAAGGACGGCAGGATCAAAGGCGGCATCTATCATAAACTGCAGGTCAACCTCACCTATAACTCAAACCACATGGAAGGCAGCAAACTCACAGAGGATCAGACGCGCAGGATATTCGAAACGAATACGATAGGCTCTACAGACTCTGCAGATGTGGATGACATAGTGGAAACCGTGAACCACTTCAGATGCATAGATTACATAATAGACAACTCCAAAAAAGCCCTGACGGAGGATATGATTAAGACACTTCACCTGATCCTTAAAAATGATACAAGCGACAGCTCCATCTCATGGTTCAGGGTGGGAGATTACAAATTGAGGCCAAATGAGGTTGGAGGGGAGGCGACATGTCCGCCCGCAGAGGTCGGAAAGAGGATCAAGGCTCTTTTGAACGAATACCACTCAAAAGAAAAGACCATTGAAGAAATAATATGGTTCCACCAGAGATTCGAAAGGATACACCCCTTTCAAGACGGCAACGGCCGTGTCGGAAGGTTGGTAATGTTCAAAGAGTGCCTCGCAAACAACATAGTTCCGTTTGTGATAAACGAGGGGCACCGTTGGTATTATTACCGCGGATTGAAAGAATGGGACAGTGATAAGAGATACCTTATGGACACATGTCTTTCGGCACAGGACGAGTTCCGTGAATGGATGAGGTATTTCCTCATAAAGGAATGATCATTTCCCGTTCCACATGCCGCAAAGTCTTGCACCCTCTCTTTCGGGATCCATTGTGGACACTTCCAGCCCCGGAACAGTCATCCTTACCACAGGTATCCCGGTTTCCGGCCTGGTAAGGTCCGAGACGATGACCATGTCGAACCCGGCCTTAACGAGCCGGTCAAGCACGACCTCGATATCATCGAGGACATAAGGTGTAGAAAGGTCCTTCATATCGCTCAGGCGCACTTTCTTCTCCAGATCGGAATACCAGACCTTATTCACAGTTTTTACCTTGTCATATCCCATGTCGTTAGCTATCTTCAGCAGCCTGGCGTTGCCTTTTACGCCATGTTTGTGGGTCGTCCTGCTCTGTGCAACCTCGGTGATCGCCCTTATGCAAGCGATCTCCGGGTTCAGATGTGTCCCCACACCTATCGTAAGCAGTTCCGGATCCTTTGATACCGTGTCATCTGCCGCTGCGCCTATGGTAGTAACGCCTATGTCGTTGGTCAGGTCTTTGAGGTGTATCGTGATGCCCTGTTCTTCGAACTTTTTGATCAGTTTTCCGGGTACGGAATCCTCATCTACAACGACATCGGCGAATGCCGCCCCTCTTTCTTCGGCAACAGACCATGCATCTCTTTCTATGAGTTCGAAAAGTGCGTGAAGTATAGCTTCTTCTATCGTATTCCCTGAGGCAATGCCGTTGGTATGGTATCTGAAAAGCTGCAGGTCGTCATCCGGGAAATAGGGGTGGAAGACTGCGCACGCCGGCACCCATACGGTGGATCCGCGGAACATCTCGAAGCCCTCTGTCCATGCTATCTCTGCTGTGTCGTATATGTCGAGGGTCCTGTGCGGGAGTATGAGGTCTTTTGGGTCGACGGTCAGGCCGACATCCATGGCTTGTTCCAGGGTCCCGTACACTATCTCGTCGGAATCCCTTTTCTCCGCACTGTATCTCTCTATGGCCTCCATGGCGGCAGACGCCTTCGCCTGCTCCGGGGTCACGCCCTTGCCGTTGTAGTTCTTAACGGCACCGGCAGAAGCGCCCGGTCTGTCAACGGCAAAAACGGGTATGCCGATGTTATCAAGGGTTGTTATGTCGAGAGGATCGCATATGCCGATCTTTGGAAGTATGGGCAGCACTCTCTCCAAGGTCTTTTCAGGAGGTATGGTCCTTATGCCGGTCTCAGGAGAGTATTTGGGGCATCTGTTCAGCATCATGAGTGCGACCTAATGACAATCATATGATTTAATCCCGACCCAACGCAACAGCGCAGGCCGGGAGGTTTATGGTATGGATCATGGATGCAACTCAAATATCGTTGTATCCAACCAGCACGCTTGCCAGCTTGGGGTCGTCCTGAAGTTTGTAGTATTTCCTCATCATGAGGTCGCATGTCGGCGCGGGACTGCAGGATACCACATCTTTGCAGCCGTTGCCGCTGTTGAGCTCCGGGAAAGAGACCGGAGGCATCACGAACTTCTCTCCGCCCATACCCTTGATCTCCGGGAAGAGCACGAACGCATCGGAAAGCCATACCACATCGTCCCGTTCGAGATACTTCTTCGCAGTGATCGGGAACACCTCTATGCCCATGACCTCTCCGGCATCGGATACGAGTATCACGGTCGGCTCGGGGGGAGGCCTGAACCGCGGGTCTTTAACGATCGCTATAACATGGTCCTTTTCCAGAGCCCTGTTGAAACCGTCGTTCTGCACAGATATGTTGCTCACAGCGGTGACCTTTGCCTCTTCTTCTTTCATTCTATTGAGAATTTCCTTGTCAAGGTAGAAGGCATGTACAACGCCTCTCATACTCCTTATGATCTCCAAAGGTTTGCTGATGTCTTCTTCGCCCATAAATAATAAAATATGGAAATCATTATAAACAGTTCACGATGGCTGAAAGGTTACAGCCATCCATAAAATGTATATTGGCCAGGCACAGGCCAGATCATTCAACGGTTATGGTGACGTTTCTCTTGAGTCCGAGCCCGCCTGCGACCTCTATCGCCTTTATGAC
>JAISVN010000162.1 GCA_031271555.1 Candidatus Methanoplasma sp. | reverse complement strand
ACCTTACCACTGTATGCGCCGGAAGCAACGAGCCTCCCGTCCGATTCCGTATAACATGTAACAGATACATCGAACTCTCCCACATCCTTGCTGAGGTAGTACAGAACCGGCTCCGCTTTTCTGATCGTATCGCCGTTGTACTTTACGTACGAGTAGGCGCTGGTGGAGGATACGCGGTCATGATTGAACAATCTCCATTCATAATACGAATAATTGGATGCTATCTCACCGTTCAATGCGAATGCGATGCGCTCGTCATCCATCAGACTCACCGTGAATATATCCTTCTCAAGAAGGAAGTCACCGCTCAGTTCGAACTTTGTGCCCTCAGTCGTGGTCTGTACGTCTATCTGATAGCTTTGTTCCGTATCTGATCCGGCGAAGACCCATACGAATGCTCCGAAGACGATAAGAACTGCCAAAACAACGGCTATTGTTTTATTCGCATTGTTTTTTGGTTTTGGAGCATTGACATAAGGCATCGGCCCCACATACGTATCGCGTATCGGGGCCGGGGCGCTGTAAAAGTTCAGTTCATGTCCGCAATTATGACAGAATCTTGCACCTTCAACGTCTATGAAACTACCGCAGCGTGGACAGAACACAGAGATAAGATACACTACATGATTATATTTTTATTGAAAAATGACCCGACGAAGTCCTAAGGAGGGCTGATGAAAGGGTTTCTCCCTTTGTGCAATTCATTCCCGGGCCGGCTGCTCCTTTGGAAACAGTGGCCAGCAAGGGGCGAAATGGTGCGCGCAGAGGCATCCACTCTAATTGTTTTGCCATAGCCAAAAACAGTGCAGAGTATTTTAGCTGACACATCCATTTATCATATGTGAAGAGAGAATATTCTGCAAAGAAAAAAGTCGTTAAATTTTACAAGGTTCATGCATTCTTTGGATCCACGGTGACAATCTAATGTCTGATTTCACAGCTATTTTTACTGATTTGTCTCTTGCATCATTAAATCTGGAATGTTTCGAGGATGACTATGATCAGTGGAGGATCGGAGACACTTTGATCGATAAAGAGTATGGATTCCCGCATAAAGAACTACAAGACCTCTATCCTGACATGAACATGTACTTCACATGGTATCCCCT
This sequence comes from Candidatus Methanoplasma sp., assembly GCA_031271555.1. GTDB lineage: Archaea > Thermoplasmatota > Thermoplasmata > Methanomassiliicoccales > Methanomethylophilaceae > Methanoplasma. The sequence continues at coordinate 13,938 of JAISVN010000162.1, read as the reverse complement.
GAATGAAGACCTGATCGTATTGGCCAGAGAATATCTGGACCGTGGCGAGCGCATAATATTCCTTGCAACTCAGTTCTTGGACGGCAATGATGTCAACTACCTTCCGAGAGAAGAGATGGGAGAATACACGATCGATGTATCCGAAATACCTCTGGGAGGACCTCCCATGATAAACGGGACAGCGATCCGGCCGGATACTTTCAACATATACAATGTTGTCAAAGGAAAAAGGAGCGATTGAATTCCATCATCGTCCGATGTTCATGATGCAGTCCATGTAGGCCGGAAAGCATCAAGTGTTTCGTCTTTAAAGAAATGGAAAATTAAGTGGTTTTTGTGTAATTGTTGGGATCAAGCCATCAGGCTTGCTGCCCTGAGTTCTGCCGCGATCTTCTCTACGGCGCGCACAACATCTTCAGGGACCTTTGCCCCGGTGCACACCATCTTTCCGGATCCGAACAGAAGCACCACGACCTTAGGGTCATCCAGCCTGTATACCAGACCGGGGAACTGTTCCGGCTCGTACTCCACTTTCTCGAGACCGAGGGTTATGGCGACAGTGTTGAGGTTGATCTCCTGCTCAAGGTCGGAGGACGCAACTATGTTCTGGACCTCTATCTTCGGCTCGATGCTGATCTTTATGTCCGCTTTCTCAAGGTCTTTGGCAACCTTGCTGATCGCTATCTTGACATCGCCGAGACTTTTTGCGCCAGTACAGACGACCTTTCCGCTCCTGAAAAGAAGTGTAGCGGTCTTAGGCTCCTTAATCCTGTATACAAGCCCGGGGAACTGCTGCGGGTTGTAGTCCGCACCGTCGAGAGCTTCTTCGATTGCGTTAAGATCCAATTCCTGTCCAAGGGAAGTGGAAGCAACAACATTCTCGATATTCATCTTAGCCAATTTTTCACCGAACAGGCTATTTATAAAGCCCTTATAAAGGTTTGCGTAAGATAGTCGTAAATTACAAATTATACATATTAAAACCCAGTGCAACATCGAGTAATAGAATATGGGGGTCGGGAGAGGGAATCGAACCCCCGTATGCGGATCTGCAGTCCGCCACATAGCCTCTGTGTTATCCCGACGCTATTAGACCCGATTATCCCCGATGTAATAAAAGTTTCGTAACGTTAACCTTATTTGAGTCAGATGGAAATGATTGGGCAAGTGTGTAAAGAGCTTATGCACCTATGAATTAAGAAATGGTGTCACTGATAACTTTATCTGTTTGTGTGGCAATGTGGTAGTGCATGGCGTCCAACCGAAAAATGATACAAAAGATCTATATTCATAACTTCAAAAGCATCGAAGATGTCTGTATCGAATTGGGAAAGTTTAATATTTTTATAGGTTCGAACGCCTCAGGCAAATCTAACTTTGTGCAGGCATTTAAATTCATACACGACTGCTTTGCTTTTGGCATAGATAACTCTGTGTCGATGCAAGGGGGATGGGATGAAATACAAAATGCGAACCTGCCAAAAAATGAGAAAACAGTCATTGAGATAACAGCCTCTGTAGAGGGGGTCAGATGGCCTTTTGTATGGACAGAGTCGGACAGGCCGTATGGAGCAAAGATAACTGGAGCGAAATACTCTATGACGTTCGAACATAAGCAAAAGATGCAAGTTTCGGACAATCTCGAAATGGTCGGAGAACTCATCCCCCTCTCTAAAAAAAAGAACTCAGCAAAAAATATACCTGTAAAAATCATTGCCAGGGGGTATTCGGATAAGAAATCTGAGTTGGAGATAATCAACACAGAAGGTAATAAAGAGCTCCCTTCTTCTGAAACTAAGCCCTCTCTTTTTATACCCGACTTGATAGGTAGTGGTGGACTCATGCCACCTTTGAATAAACTCATAGAATTAATAGATCTGAATGATTTGTTCCAAGAGATATCCATATTTGATATAACTCCAAAAAATGCTAAAAAAGGAGCAACGTATAAGGGAATGCTCACTCTGGAAGAGGACGGAGGAAACATAGCACTCGTACTAAAAGATCTTTTCAAGGATGAGGGGAAGAAAAAAGAGTTTCACATATACGCTAGCCAATTAATCCCCGAGATTAAAGAGATAGCTACTGAAGATATAGGAGACAGGACAGTACAACTTAAACTAGAAGAGAACTATTTTGAAGAGAAAATATTCTCAGGAATGTGTTTGTCTGACGGTACGGCTAACATACTTGCACTGATCTATGCTATATATTTCGATAAAAGTCAACCAAAGATAATAGAAGAGCCAGAAAAAAATCTTCATCCGAGTCTAATCGGCAATCTGGTTGAAATGATGGAGGATGCTTCAGATTCATTACAGATAATGGTCACTACGCACAGCCCTGTTATGCTGAGATATATAAACATAGAAAATCTGAACATAGTTTCCAGAGACGAAAAAGGAAACACGCGCATATCAAAATATTCATCTAAAGGGGAGGTAGACTCATATCTTCTCGATGAATTCGGCATCGATGAAATGATGATTGAGGGCGTGTTGGGAAAATGAGTGAAATCATCATATTCTATGAAGGCGGATCTGACAAAAAGTTCATAGAGATTTTCCTATCTGAACACTTTAAGAAAAAATATGATAAAATATCTCCATTCAAAACGGTCGGTATGAAAAAAGAAGAGCGAAAAGGAATAATCAGAAGAGCAAACGATAGAGGGATAGAGTATATCTATCTGACCGATTTGGACGAATCGCCTTGCCTAGTAGATAAGAGGAGTAGCGTATCAAAATATATCGGCAGGGACAATCCGGAAGATAAGATAGTCATAGTCTGCAATGAATTGGAGAGCTGGTTATATGCCGGGCTGGGTAAGGAAGGCTGTATGAAACTAAATCTTCCACTGCATGAAAAGACCGATAGCCTCAGCAAAGAAGAGATACATGGCATAGGAAAAAAATGCGGATACAATAGCTGGGCGATTCTCAAAAATCATATGATTAACGAATTCAAAATCAAAAATGCCATAAGGCATAACGATTCATTTGAATATTTTTACAGAAAATATTTGTCATGAGGTATTCGAAGCGTTCGGGTGCGGTCTAACGGTGTATAATCGGCATACTGACGGCAGGATTATACGGAAAACAGACGATATGGACGCATGCACTGTAAGGATGTATCGCTGCACGAGGTCAGTTTCCCCCTGACGGCGAAGAGCATTTCCGAAAATGTTGGAAGATGGGAAGTGTATGTCCGGACAGAGTATATCATCCTTCGAAACGAAGACGATCTGGCCGTGGTCAGGGTGATCAAAGAAGGCTCGAGAGACCTTTTTCAGGCAGTTGGGAAGGTGGAAATAGTATCCCTTCCGAACGAGACGGTCTATGTAAAGGATCCCAATGCGGATGTTCTGAACACGCCCGCTTTGGCATTGATCCAGGAAATGCATCCCGACAAAACGGTAGTGATCGAAGGAATGTTCTCCCATATCAACTTCGTATCAGGTCTCAAAAGATCGAAGCTGAGGGTCATAGACAACATACCGCCGGCACCGTCGAAGCTCCGTGTCCTTGTGGACAGGGCATTATCATCAGGATTCATAGACCACCCCATCATACCGGAATACGTTGATGTGGATCTGTCTGATAAAGCAGAAGATGTGGCGACAGAAGCCGTCATGTTCCCCTGCAGAGTATCAGGCCTTACGGCGGACATACCCGTTTATTTCCTTGACGACGCTCCGGAATTGAAACATGACGTCACATTGGTCGGATGCAACCTGTCCAACAGGATATTCACATCGGTCTACGGCAGGGACGTGCCCTTCATCAACGTGTGTCCGGCCGATGCTGTGCCAGATGACGGCGTAAGAACAATAGTTAAATGCTGCAAGGTCAAGGACGGACACATCATAAACGGGAACATAGCCACGGTCCCATGGGGAGCCACCGTTCCGGAAGTGGTCGATGCGATAAATGAGCTTTTCAGAGGTTCAGAATAAATCCCGTCCTCTTGCGAATGCTTTGTAGCCTTCCTCAGCACGGCCGGCCTTGCAAAGCAGTTCGCCGAGCGCATACCACAGATCTGCATCCTCGGGGTTCTTCTCCAGGTTTTTCTTCAGATGTTTTATTGCTTCATCCAGCCGGCCTTCCGACTCCAGGACTCTGCTAAAAGAACGCCCGTGGGTCTCTTCGTCCAATGTCTCGATCATGACCTTCTTCGCGTTCTCCATGAGGACATTCAGGGAGTTATCGGTCAGCCAGGGGTACCTGCTCTTCAGGGTCTCCCTGAAAGGCGCAGCCTTCTGGAGATCGATGGAAGCTTTGTCCCCTATGAAGATGTTCCTAGGGACGCTGACCGTAAGGCTGCCGTGGTTCACCAGAATGTGGCCCGCAGGCACTTCCACTTGATCACCTTATTTTTATTATGCGCCCCGCCTCGTCTCTTTTGGAGGTTCCGAAATCCTTCATTCTGGATATCTGCTCTTTTGTGAAGACGGGGCCGTCCCTGCATACTCTCATCTCATCCATGACGCAGCATCCGCAGACCCCCGCCCCGCATTTCATGTGCCTCTCCAATGACAGCTGGCAGTCTGTACCCAGCTCTACGCAGGCTTTGTACAGGTAGTATTGCATGATCTCCGGTCCGCATGCCAATACCGTGTCGTATCTTTTTTCTTGGATCTTCTCCCTCATCAGCTGCACCACGTTGCCGTGGAATCCTCTGCTGCCGTCATCCGTTGCGATCCAAAGGTTCTTCGCATATTGGCCTGCGACATCGTCCATTATAACATCCTTGTCCGTCCTGGCACCGATTATGGTGTCTGCACCCGTTTCTTTTATGACGGGTATCACTGCAGCTGTCCCCACTCCGCCGCCTATGATGAGCATATTCTTGTTTTTCTTGAGGTCGAAACCGTTTCCGTACGGTCCTCTGATCCTTATCGAATCCCCGAGCCCGAGTCCGTGAAGCCTCTCTGTGTCCTTTCCTATCTTCTTCACGGTTATGCTCTTTATGCGGTTCGTCTTGGAAAGCGACATCGGAATCTCTTCCATGCCGGGGACCCATACCATTATGAACTGCCCGGGCGAGGCTTTTTCATCCCATTGGAACTCGAAGGTCTTCGTGTCGTATGCTTCTTCGGTTATGCTGATAACTTTTACGACATCACTCATGGGCAACACCTACCATGTCCGATATTGAACCGTAACCGTAGTCCTTCATGAATCTTTCAAGATCCCTGTTGATATTCTCGAACACCTCTATGCCTTTGGTCCCTATCGCGCTGCCTATCTGGAAAGCACTTGCTCCTGCCATCATGTACTGGGCTGCATCCTTCCAATCGGATATCCCTCCCACGCCCACTATGGGGATGTCCACTGCGGTCCTTATGTCGAACACCGCCCTCACCCCTATCGACCTGATGGCAGGTCCGGACAGTCCTCCGAACTTGTTGCTGAGTATCGGTTTTCCGAACTGAGGGGATATGACCATGGCTTTGACTGTATTGATCGCGACCACGGCGTCGCCGCCGGCCTCCTGGACCGCCGATGCAAGATTCTTTATCAGGTGGGTGTTGGGCGTAAGTTTCGTCCACACGGGTATGCTTACTGATGATTTTACAGCCGAGACCACCGCTTTGACTATTGCGGGATCGGTTCCAAGTTCAATGCCGTATCCCTTTGCGTGGGGACAGGAGAGATTCAGTTCGACGGCGGCTGCGCCGTATTCCTCCATCTTACCGGCCAGTGTCGAGAACTCCTCGGGAGATGAGCCGTATATGGACCCTATTATATTGCCGCTTTTCACTGCGACCGCCATCTCCTCTCCGAAAAGCTCAATGCCGGGATTGGGAAGTCCCATGGCGTTTATGTAGCCGCCTTTCAGTTCCGTGAATGTCGGATTCGGATGTCCGGGATTCGGTCTGGATCCGATGGATTTAGTGACGACCGCTCCGGCACCGGAGCTCAGCATCCTGATCATCGATTGCCCTGTCTCATCCATTATCCCCGATGCGACCATCCCCGGCCTCTCCAGCCTCAGTTTTCCAACAGAAGTCTCCAACATTATATCGGAACATGGATACACATAACCGATTAAATAATACTAAGTGATGGACGGGTCATGGACATGGCCGCTCTTAGAAATGATTTCCCTACGATAAGGAAGGGAGAGGGCATCTATCTGGACAGCGCATGCCAGTCGCTCAGGCCGGACAAGGTCATAAAAGCGATGACTGAGTATTACGAGGAATTCCCATCATGCGGCGGCCGCAGCGTACATGGAATGTCATCAAAGGTCTCTCTGATCACCGATGAGGCGAGGGAGACGGCAGCGGGATTCTTCGGCACCGATGACCCGGACTGCTACATATTCACAAAGAACTGCACAGAGGCCATAAACACCGTGGCAAAAGGCTTCGGGTTGAGGAAAGGCGACGCTGTGGTCACGACAGACACGGAGCACAACTCCAACCACGTCCCATGGCTGCTGCTGTCGGAAGAATCCGGCGTGCGCAGGAAGTATTCAAGGTCGAAAGACAACGGCGAATTCGACATAGAGAGTTTCAAAAGCATCATCGGGAAAGATGTCAGGCTCGTATCGGTGCATCACGCAAGCAATGTGACCGGTTGCGTCGTCCCGATAAAGGAGGTCGCAGAGATAGCGCATGATGCGGGTGCAAAGGTCCTTATCGACGGATCCCAAGCCGCGCCCCATATGAAGCTTGATCTGAAAAAGGCGGATGTCGACTTCTACACGATGTCCATGCACAAGATGCTGGGACCTTCAGGCATGGGCATACTCTACGGAAAGAGAGAATGTTTGGATGATCTCAAGCCGCTGACGGCCGGAGGCGGAACGGTGGGATTGGCAACGTATGATAGTGTCGACCTTGCGCCGATACCGGATAAATTCGAAGCGGGGCTTCAGAACTACTCAGGCATAGCAGGCACGAAAGCGGCATTGGAATATCTGGCCGATGCTGACATGGATGAGATCAGGAAGCACGACCGCATGCTCATGAGGTCCATTTTCAAAAACACCGAAGACGTAAAAGGGTTGACCATCATCGGACCGGATGACCCGGATAAGCGGTGCGGCATCTTCTCATTCAACATAAGGGGTTTGTCGCCGCACGACATCGCAATGATGCTTGATAAGACCGACAACATAATGATAAGGTCAGGCATGCACTGCGCCCACCCGTTCTTCCATTCAAGAGGCATAGAGGGAAGCGCCAGAGCATCGGTCTATCTTTATAATGAAGAAAAAGAGATAGAAAGGTTCGCCGCCGCATTGGAAAAGTTGTCGGACGCATTCGGCATCGAATTATACATCTGAGTCACTTGTTTATCGTGACCTCATCGCTGTAACCTATGTGCACCCTTTCCATGCTTTTTGACATAAGCGACCGATAAGCGCAGTCCCCCGTCCGAATGATGAGTTCATGGCCTTCTATCTCAAGGGAACTCTCGGATGAAGGCAGGACCTCCCAGCCTCTTATCGTCATCGAATCCGCTTCCGAGGACCAGAACTCGTCCAATATCAGTGATAATCTATCGGCGGAATCTGTCATGGATTCCTGATATCTGTCATCGTAGAACGACTGCATGGGGACCGTCACGGCAGCAAGGACAGCCAGTCCGCATACCATGACGGCAACTCTCGACATGGTGAACTCAATCAACTGCTTCCACCTCGATGCCGTACGCCCCTTCGCTGACAACGCACCTCAAAGACACCTCCATGCTGCCGTTTATGAAAAGAGGCTCACCGAAGAATCTTACGGATGGTCTCTGGAGATAGAGTTTTTCGATATCGTTGTCGTCGATCTGTATGGTGATGCAGTATGAGTCGCTCCCGTCCCCTCCAACCACAAGGCACGACCCCTGAGGAAGGGAGACATCCAGCCTGCTGTTGCTGCCTGAGCCTGAATAATATACTTTCTTCGCTGCATCGGCGATCCTGTCCGCCTCGGCCTTCGCGGCCGAAGCGGAGGATTCCATTTTGAAGTCATCGATCATCCCGGCCGCCGCCGGTACGAAGATCGCCAATATCAGAAAGGTAACGGCAAGGCGCATGGGAAGACCCACGACCCCCCGTCTGTCCATCTTTATGATATCACCGCCACCCTGGTGTTGTTGTTCTCTCCGTACTCGGACATCGACACGTTCACTGTTATGAATCCTATGTCCGAACCCCTGAGCGTTATGCGGAGGCCGTCGAATTTCGCACATCCGCTGCCGTCGGTGGTCATGTATGCAGTCTTTCCGTTCTTGTCCGTGACCCCGAGTCCGGACAGCACGACAGTTGCGCCGCTGATGGGATTGCCGTCCTGATCGGACACAAAGACCTCGATGATGCCATCGGATGTACTGTTGCCGTCAAGTATCACATCACCGGAGACCACTTCCACCGCGCCGATGTGCTTGGGAGATTCTATATCCCCCATCCACCCCACAAGTATTGCCGTGCCCATTGTAGCTATGATGATCATTATCATCAATTGCAAAGGCAGTCCTTCGATGCTTCCCTTTCTGTCTGTTTTGAATCTCTTCATGAGCTTTTCTATGTTTCTCATGAATTATCGACCGGGAACCGGCCGTATATATTGGAAATCATACAGTTAGCATAACATCATCACCAAGCTGGATCGAAAGCCAGGATCGAAGAGGCTATGCCGTGCTCGCTGGGAGAGATGCCGAAATGCTGCCTCAGCATGATGTCCGTCGTTGTAGCAGGATACAGAAGCACAGCATTCTTCGCACCGTCCGCTTCGGTTATGAATTTCGATTTCTGCGGCAGCATCACGATCAACATCTCCTCAGTCTCGGCTTTATGCGGGTACATGGCAAAGTCGTCGCAAAGCCAGAAGATGTCGGGATCGTCCTTGTAGTTGTCCATCATGCAGGCGGGGACATCATGTCCGATCACGTTGCCGTTCCCGTCCTCCATAAGCATGGTGTGCTCGGTCGGGACCTCGAACGTGACACGGCTGAAAACGCATATTGCGATCTTCCTCTTCATCACTTCTTTCAGCGCTTTGTTGATCAGCGGCATCCCCATGGAGGACTCGATCACGCTGCTCTCTTCGGCTATGACATCGTTGTAGAACTCCCCTTCGAGGGGGAAGGCAGCCCTCACGCCGCTGTTGGCATTAAGCTTTGCAAGTATATCGTCCACCAGGCTCATGCCGATGGATGATGTTCAATCAATAATACCCTTACGGCTCTGGCCGATGTAAAAAAATGAATTTCCGGCAATGCCGGAATTGTTTGTTCAAACGTCCCTGAAGCAGACCGCGAATTCCATTTTCTTTGCGCCAAAGTAGTCTCTGACGAATTCTGCGGTCTTTTTCGGAGGGAACTCTTTGCAGGAGAAGACATCGATGAATGCCCTGTCGGTATCCTCTGCGAAGTGTCCGGATATCTGGGATGTCTCGATAAGCTGAACGAGGGAGTATCCCTGCACCTTGGGCTCGTCTCCGAAGAAGACGACCATCGGCTCGCCGTATCTCTTCATGTTGATGTAGTTCGCAAGATCCACCGCGAACTTGGTTATGTGCTCTTTGGATGAGATCTTTGCATGATCGCATTCTCCGAGGTCAACGCATACTGCGAGGCCCCAGCGTTTCTCATCATTGTATCTTTTCATTATCTCCTCGTCTGATACGAGGTCTCCAGTGTAAGGACTCATTGTGTACATTCATGATCTCCTAATTACTCTTTATAAGGTCATGTTCACATTCAGTATTTTAAATATGCCCTATTAAAAAACAACCGATATCCGACAGGAGACACATGCATGGGCAAAATGTCGAAAAAGGTATTTCGCACAGTCTGTTTTCGACAACGTCTCAGCGCCTCCGAGTTTTTTTATAGTGATAATCAAGTTATCGATTGATGCAGACCGGACCTTCGAAAGTATATTACACAAGCATGCACACCGAGATCCAAGACAGCCTTCTGGACAAGTTCGGAAGGCTGATCGATGCCGCAGGTCTTGAAAGGATGGATATGGAGAGGAAGTTCGTAGCCGTAAAGACGCATTTCGGAGAACTCGGCAATCTTGCATTCCTCAGGCCCAACTATTCCAAGGTGATATCGGACAAGGTCTCCGCAATGGGAGGCATACCTTTCCTCACCGACTGCAGCACATTGTATGTGGGGAAAAGGAAGAATGCCGTAGAACATCTCACAACGGCCAATCTGAACGGTTTCAACATATTGTCCACGGGATGCCAGATAATAATAGGGGATGGGATAAAAGGCACGAACGACGTGGAGATACCGGTCGCAGGAGACCACGTCAAAACAGCGAAGATCGGCAGGGAGATATGCGACTCGGACGTCATGATATCGCTCAACCATTTCAAATGCCATGAACTGACGGGATTCGGCGGGGCCATAAAGAACATAGGGATGGGCTGCGCATCAAAAAGGGGAAAGATGGAACTGCACAGCTCCGGAAAGCCGCACGTAAAGAACAAGGCATGCAGAGGATGCATGAAGTGCCTTGAGGTGTGTGCACACTCGGCCATAAGCGTCGCCGAAAAGAAAGCCTCGATCGATCACAACAAATGCGTGGGATGCGGGAGATGCATAGGAACCTGCCCCTTTGATGCCATAGAGTCGGATATGGACGAGGCGCTGGACATCATCAACTACAAGATAGTGGAGTACGCCTCCGCCGTTCTGGAAGGCAAACAGCATTTCCATCTTTCTATAATCGCCGATGTCTCCCCCTTCTGCGACTGCCATAAAGAGAACGACCTTCCGATAATACCTAATGTGGGGATGCTCGCATCCTTCGACCCCGTGGCCTTGGACAGGGCATGCGTCGATATGGCCCAGAAACAGCCGATGATCGCAGGCAGCAGACTACACATAAACTCCGGCGGCAAGAAACCGGACGACATATTCAAATGCACACACCCGGGCACCAAATGGCAGACAACATTCGAACATGCCGTCAGAATGGGGTTGGGATCGCCGGAATATGAGCTTATAGAGATAAAATGAGGTTTTCATGAAGATAGAAAGCAAAGGCATCGTGAACGGAAAGATAGCGGACAGGTTCGGTTCCAAGGGAACGCAGTTCACAGAGGGCGGCATGCCGTCATACTCGCTGCCTCTGGACATAACGGATCCGCCGGAAGGAACGGTCTCATTCGCGATCGTGTTCGAAGACCATGATGCGATACCCGTCTGCGGTTTCACATGGATACATTGGACCGTATCTGATCTGAAACGGACGAGCCTCGATGAGAACGAGAGCGCGACCGCGAAAGACATCATACAGGGGGTTAACAGCTTCTGCAGCTGCGCATCCGACCTTACCGCCGAAGAGGCATCGGCATACGGCGGACCCGATCCCCCCGACAAAGAGCACGAGTACACGCTGACCGTGTTCGCCTTGGACAAGGAACTGGGCCTCAAGAACGGATTCTTTCTCAATGACATGATAAAACGCATGGACGGCCATGTGCTGGCCCATGCCAAGATAAAGGGCAGATACTCCCCGAGGTGAACGGTTGGGAGAACCCGAGACCCTTAAAAGGACCGTCTACAGGTACAGGTGGGCGATATTCGCAATACTGACCTCAGCATATTTCTTCGTCTATTTCCACAGGATGACCGTGGGAGTGGTCGGCGGGGACATCGTGAACGATGTCGGAGGGTCCATCGGATTGCTGAGCTCGGTCTATTTCTGGGTTTATACGGCGATGCAGATACCCAGCGGTCTGCTCGCAGACCGCTTCGGCCCCAGAAAGGCGACATCCGCATTCCTCTCGTTGGCCGCGGCCGGTTCGTTCATCACCTTCATCGGAACGGAATTCTGGATGATCGTTCTCGGAAAGGCCCTAATTGCCGCAGGGATGGCTGTCATATACATACCGCTGATGAAGATAATATCCGTCTGGTTCAACAAAACGGACTTCCCGCAGCTGACAGGAATAGTCATAGCCGTCGGCAATGTCGGCGCCATAGCGGCTTCTGCGCCGTTGGAGATGATGGCAGACGCATTGGGCTGGAGGGACGTGTTCCTGATATTGGGTGTGGTGACCGCTCTGTTGGCGATACTGTGTTTCATTTCCATCAGGGACCACCCGCATAAGAAAAACCTTCCAGCGATAGAAGAGATAGAGAATCTTGGGAAAGGTACCCCCATCAGGGATGTTCCGGATTCGAACCTTCCGATGAGGACCGGACTGATGATGGTCGCATCGGGAGGAAGGAAGTTCTGGACCATGGCCATAGCTTATTTCCTTGTATACGGGGCGATAATGGTGTTTCAGGGGACATGGGCAAAGACCTACTTCAACAACGCCTACGACTTCTCGCTCAGCGTGGTATGGTTCATCACCATGATAGGAGCGGGCAAGATACTGAGTACGGTCACGATAGGCATTTTGAACGGAAGAGGGATAATAAAGTCCAAACGCACCGCCATGATCTGGGGAACGGCAATGTTCACAGCCGTCTGGGGGCTGATATGGATATTGGCCGGGCATCTTGAGAACTACTGGTTCTGGATGACGATATGTTTCCTGTTCGGGTTCTTCGGAGGCTTCATGACGCTTTCTTTCACTCAGGTCAAAGAATGGTATCCGACGGCGATATCCGGCACAGCGGTCTCCGCGATGAACGTCTTCCTCTTCCTGGGGGCATCTGTGTGCACGACAATAACAGGATTCATAATAGGCACTTCGTACACCATAGAGAACTTCACTCTCGTATGGGCCCTCATGTTCGCCATGTCCATCGCGGCATTATTTATGGTGGTTCTGTCTATAGAAAAGAAAGAAGGAGACCCCTTTATAGGAACCGGGCCCTGTAAGGTAGATTAATATATAGTCGGATTGTTCACGGCATTGATGGAAATTTTGGAGGATATTGTTTCCAAAGCCCAGGCCAATGACGTCAATTCCTGTTTCAAACTGGGGCAGGCTTATGCTATGGGCGACGGCGTAGAGGCTGATGAGGCCGAAGCATTCGGATGGTACATGAAGGCGGCAATGCTCGGCCACACCGATTCAGAGTTCATAATAGGGAAATGCTATGCAGAGGGCATAGCTGTACCGAAGGATCTGGACGAATCGATAATGTGGTATTCCAAAGCGGCGCTCAAAGGGTATCCGGAGGCCGTATCGGAGCTGAACGCCATATTCGAGGAAACTGATGTTCCGAGAGACAAGAAACTTTTCGATTACCACTCAAAAAAGGCAACGGAAGGATCCCAGAGCTCAATGTACATGCTCGGGGTGTTCTACGATCTGGGGATCGGCACGGAAGCAGACCACGAAAAAGCATTCAGGATGTTCTCGGAATCGGCAGAGAGGGGAAACATCGATGGAGAGTGTTCCAAAGCGGTATGCACACTGAGAGGGACGGGCACCGCGCGGAACCGGGCCGAGGGGGCCGAACTGCTGAAGGCGTGCGCGGACAAAGGTTCGGAAAAAGCAAAGTGCGAACTCGCCAAATGCTACGAGCACGGGCTGGGCGTTCCGAGGAACCCCGAGGCTGCATTCGACATATACTCCAAGATGGCGGATATGGGATCACCGATCGGCCAGTATAACGTAGGGAGATGCCACATGGACGGGATCGGCGTGGAAAAAGATCCAATTCTTGCGCACAGCTGGTATGAGGTGTCCGCCAGATCCGGATGCCTGGATGCCGAGTTCGGATTGGCCAGATGCCTGATGGGCGGCGTGGGCGTAGACAAGGACAAGGATGCAGGACTCAGAAGACTGTCGGATTCGGCGGAAAAGGGTCAGGTCGATGCGATGGTCATGCTCGGCCAGTTATACGCAAAAGGAAGCCAGGTCCAAAAGGACGCATCCTCTTCTGCAGGGTGGTTCAAAAAAGCAGCGGACCTCGGCGACCCCTATGCCGAATACACGACCGCCATGAACTATTATGAAGGGAACGGGTTCAAAAAGAATCCCAAAAAGGCCGCATATTACTTTGAAAGATC
>JAISVN010000091.1 GCA_031271555.1 Candidatus Methanoplasma sp. | reverse complement strand
AGGTCACCTATCTTTATACGGATTGAGGGACCGTTTAGATAGTTGGTTACGATATCACCCCCCACCTGATGGTCCCGGGTTGCCGGCCTGTACTAGAGGCCCGAACCCGGGCTCCCCATCCAAAACGGCAATTGCATAAATTCTGACATTGAATATATGCATTCTTAAGGGGTCTCCGAATAATCCGAAAGTACACCTGAAGGAAGGAAAGCCCCCCATTTCAGCTTTATTTGCATGCAAGGTTAAATTACTCCACCGCTTTTACATGAACATGCGTCTGGCCGCTCTGTATTCGGGAGGAAAGGACTCAACCCTGGCATTGTATGTTGCATTGCAGATGGGGCACGAGATCCCGTATCTGGTTACCATAGTCCCGAAAGCAGAAGAGTCATGGATATTCCACGTTCCAAACATAGATGTGGTCCCTCTGATGGCCAGATCTCTCGAAATAGAGCTTGTGACGGCGGAGACATCCGGTTCAGAAGATGCCGATATGCAGAGTCTGAAGGAAGCCCTCTCAGGTCTGAATGTCGAGGGCGTGGTCACGGGCGCGGTATGGTCTGATTATCAATGGGACAGGATGAACACCGTATGCGGAGAAGTGGGAATGAAGGTCATAGCTCCGCTTTGGAGGAAGGATCAGGACCTTGTTCTGAATGAACTCATCTCAGCCGGAATACGTTCCGTCATTATTGGATGCTACGCAGAAGGCCTCGATGAGTCATGGCTTGGAAGGGAGATCGACTCCAAGGCGGCAGAGGAACTCAGGATACTGAGGGAAAAATTCGGGATAAGCGTCATAGGGGAGGGAGGGGAGTACGAATCGCTGACCATAGACTCGCCTATGCACAGCAAACCCGTCTCTATTAAAGAATATGAAAAAGAATGGAAGAAGGGAAGCGGGACCCTGAACGTAAAGAAGGCCGAGCTGGCCGAAAGATGATCAGTGGCTTATCCGCTCTATCGCCTTCACGATGTTGTTGATCTCCTTCTGGGAGTCCTTCCACATTCCCGGCGTCCACACCCTGTGGATGTGCCAGCCTCTGGATTCAAGATATTTCTGCCTGTGATAGTCCCTTTCCCTTGTGGAGTCGGACATTTCGTAGATGTGGCTGTCGCATTCGATCCCCAGGATGTACTTGTCATCCTGTTTGATGGCTAGGTCGATCTGATATCCTCCGATACCGACATCCTTCTCCACGTTGTACCCTTTGCGGACGAGGGCGCTGTACACCTTCTCAGTGATGGGCGACCCTCCGACCACAGGCGAGGTCGATATCCATTTCTTATCCCCAAATGATTCCAGGATGCTCGTGGCAAGCTCCTTCTCCCCGTTGCTGACCGCCTCTGCATACTGAAGGTATTTCTTCAGGATCCTTGGGCCGTCGTTCTTTGCGTTCTCGACCTGCAGCTCCTCCGGATCGAATGACGAGACTATGTGGATCTTCTTCTTTGCGCGACTGATGGCCACGTTCAGGCGGTTCTCGCCTCCTTTGTTGTTGAGCCATCCGAACCTCTGCATGAGCTTTCCTTCGTTGTTCTTGGCGTAGCCGATGGAGAAGATGATGACGTCGCGCTCATCTCCCTGAACGCTCTCTATGTTCTTTATGAAAAGGCCCACGTCCTCTCCGTTATCGAATCTCGTCATCTCCTGATTCACCGCTTTTCCGAACTCCGGGTCCTTTGTCGATTCTTCATCGATGAGGTCGTTTATCAGGTCCCTCTGGGAGACGTTGAACGATATTATCCCCACGGTCTCGTTGTTCTTCCTTGTTTTGAAGAACTCCTTGAGGAGCTGCACGACTATGCCGGCCTCTTTGGCGTTGGCCTTGTTCTCCCATTCTCCTTTGACCTTGTGCACCTCTATCGGAGGCCTTTCGGGCTGGTTCACGTTAGGAGAAACGTAAAGCCTGCCGTTGTAGAATGCGTAGTTGGAGAATGCGATGAGCTCTTCATACTGCGAACGATAGTGGAAGTTCAGAAGTATGTTGTCGTAACGGGTCCTCGCGAGATCGAGAAGGCTCTCTTCCTCAAGGACCGCGGACACCTCGTCCTCCTCCCCCTCATAATCCTCGTCGTTGCCGTACTCGATGCGCCCCGAACCGAGGTTCGAGGGGCGGAGCTGCTTGTGGTCCCCAGCTATGACCACCTTCTTCGCGCGGTATATCGAGGGCACCCCCTTCTCCACGTACATCTGGGATGCCTCGTCGAATATGACGAGATCGAAAAGCCCCATCTCCAGGGGCATGATCTCCGATACGACCTCGGGTGTGAGTAGCCAGATCTTCACGCCTTTGAAGAGTTCGTAGCTGTAGCGGTTGATGAATTTGTTAAGGCTCCATTTCCTCTTGTTCTCTATTATCCTGACGATGTCTCCCCTGCGTTTAGATTCCGTGATATAGCGGAGGTCGTTCTGAAGGATCTCTTCGACGCGGTCCTTTGTCAGTTTCTTCTTTTCGTTGATCTTCCTGTCCATGTCGGCAACGATGCTGTCGAAGTCCTGGATGTCCTGTAGGAGCGACTTATGGTCGGCGTCGAACTTCTGAAGGTGATAGTTAAGAACGTACTTCAGAATGGCATCGTTGCTCTCGCTGAAGGGCCAGCCGGATTCTTTGGAAAGGGTGATTATGTCCCTGCCGTAGATGCGTTCGCGCTCGTTGAGCCTGTTGTACACGGTGGCGCGGGAAGAGTAGAGGTCATAGTCGTTAAGGCCGTTAATCATGCTGGTGGGATCGTCGAGCACCGTCTGCACGGTCCTCTCGTTGTAACTGCTGAAATATTTATCGAGCATGACGGTGGCTTCTCTGTTGACCTTGCCTTTGGAGAACATCCTGGACATGAACCCTTTGCTTCTCCACTCGACCATCTGCTTCTCGAGGTTCATAAGGTCCGCCTTCATCTCCCCTATGTTATATTCGGAGAGGTCCGGTTTCATGAGGGTGAACCACGGGGTGCCGTCGACGCACTCGCAGTACTCGTTGAAGTTCGTCATAAGGACACGGTCCCCGAATTTCCTGTTCAGTTCTTTCACATCTCCGTATTTTAGGGCGAGTATCTTGGCAGATACCGCAGCCTTGATCATCTTGTATTTCTCGAATTCTATCTTATCTTCGAGATCAAGCCATCTGTCCATCGAATAGAGTTTGTAGGGCTCTATCCCGAAATCCCCCTGCTGATACATCGTATCCGCTATGTTGGAAAGCACTGACACGTCCCGATCTATGCTCTCTGACAATGACGACAGGCTTGAGCCGGTGCGGGGAGGTGCGGTCTCAAGCATGCGGGCCAGCTGCTCGTAGAACAGGTCCTTGTTGCTGACATCGTCTATCATGAGGCAGTACTTCGAAAGCGTCCCCAGTCTGGAATAGACAACATCCAGAGCGGTCTTCTTCTCGGATACCATGAGTATGGTCTTTCCGCTGTTCACCGCAGACGTTATCAGGCCCGTGATGACCTGCGACTTGCCCGTTCCGGGAGGTCCCTGAACGACCAATTCGTCCTCTTTATTCACTGCTGTGATGACATTCTCCTGAGCGCTGTTGAGGGAGTTGATGTAGGATATGTCGTTCTCGGACGCTTCAAGCCCCTTCTCCCTGAGCGCCGGAAGCGAGAGCGGGCTGGGCATATCCGAATAGAAGTCTCCTTTGTTCAGATCGCGTATCAGGTCCGAAAGGATGGCGTTGATCTCTCTTCCTGCAAGGAGCTCATCGAAATCCTTCTGGATGTAGCTTGAGTATGAAGGATACTTTCCGAGTACGACGTTGTGGACCATGTTGAGGTCGCCGGGAAGGTACTTGGGGAACTCCCCGACTTTGTAATCGACGAATTGGATCGGGAGCCCGTATGAGACCTTGAGAGGGAATCCCTGCTGTTCGTAGAATGTGACAAGGTCGCTCATGAAGGTCTCGCCGCTGTAATCCTCTATTACATTATTTTGCAAAGGGCGGTTCTTTCCGCTGAATTTTATGAATGCCAGAAGCAGCGAGTTGTTGTATATGGCATCCCTCGAATCGTCGAGCCTCATGGAGATGCTCTTCGCATCTTTGTCCAATATCACCGG
>JAISVN010000147.1 GCA_031271555.1 Candidatus Methanoplasma sp. | reverse complement strand
AACCATCATAGCTTTGAAATTGAAAATAAAAGTAATTATGCTTTGGAAATTCTGTTTACCCTTATGCTATTCTTTGATGGTCAGAACTCTGCTTAGAGAATCTCGGGTAATTTTGATATAGGCTCCAAATTCTTACCCCCTGCATGGAGACGTACGAAATAACAAACAGCGAGATCGCGGAGCTTAAACAGACCATGGGGTTCAGAGTGACGGATGTGCACTGGGATGAATTCGCCACATCGCACCCGGACGGATGTACGAATGTCGAGATGATAGAACTCGTAAAGAAATGGATGGACCCTCCGTACAAAACAGAAGAGCCTCTCGATGTTTACTTGGAGAAGATACTGAAGGCATCCCTCAACTTCTCAAGAGGACGATCCTGATCCGGATCAGGCCGACTGCCTGTTGGCGTAGCAATATTCCGAAGGTTTGATTATCCTTTCTTCCGAAAGGGATATCTCTCCCTTTATGTACCAGTTGTTGATCGCAATATCCAGTTTCACCCTTATGGGCCTAAGGTCTGCCCCATCTTTCTGCGGAACGGCTGCTCCCGCAAGCTCGCGTATCCTATGACAGGTCTCCACGGACATTGTGTGCTCCTTGACGGAGCTGCAGCAACGCCTTCTGATGGTAAGGGGGACCTGTGTTTCCAGAAGCAGGTTGTCGATCATGACACTTAAAACGTCCTCGTACGACAAATTCTCATACGCCGTCTCTTCCGGTTCGGTCCGCGCGATCACTTCATATATCAACTGCTTTTCCTCCATAGACCATACATATTCTTGTTGTTAAATGTCTTATAGTAATTGAACTATAGCCCACCTACTCCGGAAAAGGTGGAATCATGGATTTTATAAAAATCATCGTGAGCTCGATACTTGGCGGGGTAATGATAAGCATAGGCGGAATGGCGTGCCTTCTGTCCGAGTTCAGGTTCATCGGGGCATTGATCTTCGCCGTCGGTCTCTTTGGCGTGATGACGTACAAAATGGGATTGTACACAGGAAAGGTAGGGTATATTCTGGAGAACCCTCCGATATTCTTCACGGATGTCCTTCTCACGATAGTCGGCAACTTCATCGGCTGCCTCCTTATGGGTCTGGCTTTTCCGCTCGATCAGGCAGTGGCATCCTGCGATGCGAGGCTTGCGGCCGACCATCTTACCGTGCTTTTCAAAGGCATATGCTGCGGTCTTCTCGTCTTCATTGCGGTGGATCAATACAAGACCAAGAAGAACTACATAGCATTGTTCATATGCATACCGGCATTCATAATAGCCGGGTTCGAGCACTCCATTGCGGATATGTTCTTCTTCTCGTCGGCAGGCATGTTCAACATGGACTCTCTGATATTCATCCTGACCGTGATATTGGGTAACGGGATAGGCTGCCTGGCGATCCCGGCATACAAGAAATACATCGAAAAAGAAGAACCCGCACCTCAAGCCTGAGATGCTTATTGAAAAAAGAGGCCTTGCGGCCTCATTGTGTTCATTTGGATGAGGCCCTCGCCTTTTCCACATAGCCGTTCCACGCTTCTTCCAGGTCCGGCCTTTGTATGGTGTCCATTATGTACTGGGCGAACTCGTCCCCTGTGGCGCCCGTGTTCCTTCCGGTCATTACGAGCTTCCTTTCGAACTGTACGCAGATGTCGAGCGCCATGTTGAGTTTCTTTCCCTTCTCGGCCTCGCCGATATGGTCCATCATCAAGGCTACAGCTTTTATCATGCTGCATGGGTCAGCGTACTGGGCCCTTCCCTCGTCCACCATTCTCGGAGCGGATCCGTGGATTGCCTCGAACATTGCGTACCTCTTGCCGATGTTGGCGCTGCCGGCGGTTCCGACCCCGCCCTGTATCTGCGCCGCTTCGTCGGTCAGTATGTCGCCGTAAAGGTTGGGGAGCACGAACACTTTGAAATCAGACCTTCTTGCGGGGTCGATAAGCTTCGCAGTCATTATGTCTATGAACCAGCTGTCCCATTTCACCTCAGGGTACTCCTTTCCTATCCTTTCCATGGTGGACAGGAACTTCCCGTCGGTCGTTTTGATGATGTTGGCCTTTGTCACCAATGAAACATAGTTCAATCCGCTCTTTTTGGCGAATTCGAATCCTGCCCTCACTATTCTGTCGGTACCTTGGGCCGTTGCCACGCAGAAGTCCATCGCAAGGTCTTCGGTGACGTCTATGCCGTTGCTTCCGAGGGCGTAGCTGCCTTCGGTGTTCTCCCTGAAGAATGTCCAGTTGATGCCGAGCTCGGGAACGGACACAGGCCTCATGTTGGCAAAGAGGTCGAGCTCTTTCCTCATGGCTACGTTCGCGCTCTCTATGTTCGGCCACGGGTCTCCTTTGCTGGGCGTTGTCGTGGGGCCTTTGAGGATAACGTGGCATTTCTTCAGCTCTTCGAGGGTGTCGTCGGGTATGGCCTTCATTACCTCCACCCTCCTCTCGATCGTCAGTCCGTCGATGGTCCTAATGTCCACCTTCCCTGCTTTTATCTTGTCTGCAAGCAGGAACTCCATCACTTTCTGGGCGGATGCGCATATGTAAGGCCCTATACCGTCCCCGCCGCAGACGCCTACTATTAACTTGTCAAGCTTGGAATAGTCTGTCCAATCTCCTTCTTTCTTCAGATTCTCAACCCTGTTCAACTGTTGTCTGAGAAGTTCTCCGTACCTTTCCTGTGCGGCTTTGATGGATCTTTCATCTACCATTTATATCGTCTCGGAATCGAAATCACAATAATAAAAATAATGGTAGAAAC
>JAISVN010000144.1 GCA_031271555.1 Candidatus Methanoplasma sp. | reverse complement strand
GGAGTTCTTGATCCATGTATCCTTCTTGATGTCCATCACTCCGTCCACATGGTTCAGGGCCTTGTCGAGGGTATCGAACTTGAACGGTTTGGTCTGGAGGGAGGCCCTGACGTTCTCCCTTACATTCCAAACCCCCACCGGCATGACGTATCCGGGATGCGCTTCCCTCATTATGACGACCCCGGCCGTCCTGCGCTCCTTTATCAGCAGCTCGTTCACCGCCATCCTTGCTGCGTAATAGCAGCCTCCGATGTGGGCGTATTCCGACCTTCCCTCGAAAAATTCACAGTCCGAGATTATATCTATGGACTTTCCTAGAGGGTTCCATGTGGTGTTCGGATACCAGGCCTCTATGAGCTCGTACCTCCATGTGCACGGCATCATGAGAACGCACCATCTGTTGTCCAGCTGCTCCCACTGATATATCCTGAACTCGTCTATCGTCTCGTTGTACTTCGTCGTTTTGAGAAGGTCCTTCCCTATTATGTCGTCAACGGCCGTGATGCTCCATCTGGTCGGTACGAAACGCCTTCTCTTGTCGACGCCCATCGTACCGACGGAGAAGGCCTTATGTATCTCCGATATGAGCGTTCCGTTCTTGTATGCGTTTATTACTGCTCCGGTGGCATTCAGATCTACATCGTAGAAGTTCTTCTCCAGGTTCCTTTCGAACTTCCCGTTGCCTATGGTCATGCCGTCCATTCTCGCCGATGGGCCGAACGGCTGCACCTCATCGTCCAATATCACCCTTCCTCTTGGTTTCTGTCTGAAGTTCGCTTCCACTTCGAGAGGCCTCTCCGTCAATGCCAGCTCCTGAACGTTATCTACGATCCTGCCCGCCGCTTTGAAGTCCTTTGCATCTATCCTGTACTTCCCTCTGACCAGCCTGAACCTCATATCGACGATCTCGTCGATGGATTTGCCGACCCACAGTTCCGGTTTGTCCATTATCGAAGTGTCGCCGAACTCCGGAGGGAGCAGAGGGCCTATGTCCACCTTGGGATATCCGTACCTTCCGACGAACACGGCCGGAGGGCTGCATCCGGCAAGATCCTTCATATCCATCAGCGGCATGGTCTTCTGCTGGGAATAGAACTTTATCATAAGCGGACAGCGGTCTTTACCGCATAGCCTTCTGGAACCTTTGCATATGGAACACAATCCCGATTTCACCGGAGATTGGTTGACCCCAACCATCTTATCAAAGAATTCCGCGCTTGACATTTCGTCCTCTATATAGCGTTCTGACAGAAAAAACTTCACAAGTTAAGGTGAGCAAGAGGCAACTGGTCGTAACCGGTGCAAGGGGTCGCCTCCTGCTATGGTGCGAAGATGTCCTTTTGTGTATTTTAAACATTGTAAAAAATCAGCATGTGTTGCCTTTTCAGATAATACCGCCGATAAAAAACATCTTCGTGGGTAGTATTATTAAGTGATAATGCCGTATGACTCTGGGAATTTTCATGTCCGATGAAAGAAAGATAAAGGTTACAAAAGATGGCCCGTACATGGTATATGGGCAGATACCATTGAACGAAGAGATGATAAAAAGGGACTCCATGGGCAGATCCGAGAAGTGGGAGGAGACCAAGAAGCTCTACCCCGATGAGCCCTATGCATTATGCAGGTGCGGAAAGTCCACGGACAAACCCTTCTGCACAGGAGACCATGCGGGTTTCAAGGGCGGCGAGACCGCGCCTCGCGACACGTACGACAACCGTTCTAAGGTCTATCCTGCCGCCGAAGGCGTTCAGCTCTTCCAGGACCCGGGTCTCTGCGTAGGCGCAGGTTTCTGCCACGGAAAATACAATGTGGGAGAGACGGTCAAGAAAAAAAGCACATTGGACATTGCCCTGCAGCAGACATATGACTGCCCGGGCGGAAGCCTTGTCATAGCAATAGACGGAGAGAAACAGGAACCGAAGTTCGAAAAGAGCATATCTGCGACCACTACCCCGACGAAGATCGGTCCGCTTTGGGTCAAGGGAGAGATACCTGTGATTTCATCGGACGGATATGAATACGAAGTCAGGAACCGTGTGGCATTGTGCAGATGCGGAAGGTCCATGAACAAGCCCTTCTGCGACGGTATGCACAATCGTTAAATGTTCTTTATCTTAAGATCCATTTCGAAAACCATTTTGAAATCATCTTTTATTGTTTTCAGTTTCCATATTTCCATGCTGATGTCGGACTCCGATCCGAGTCCTATCTCCATCGCCCCTGAGGAGACCGATACGTCTATCTGATCGATCAGCGAGTTGCGGTGCCTGTCCAGGATGTCGGCGATCTTCAGAATCATTGCGCACATCAGCACGTCCGATATCTCCTTGGCGTCCATATCCCTGAAGTGCTTTGAATCGGGCAAAGGGAATTTCTTATGATGGAATCTGGTCAGAAGGGCCATCGTCTTCAGCTCTTCGTTATCGAATCCGGGAAGGGATGAGTTCAGGATTATGGTGTATGTGTGGACATTGTGTTTGGTGTAGCTTATGAACTCGCCGATATCGTGCAGTATCGATGCGTATGACAGAAGCATCCTCATCTCATCGCCCATCCTGTGTATCCCAAGCTCCTTCATGTCATCAAAAATAAGCAGCGCATTCCTTTGGACCGTCTCCGCATGATCCTTATCGTATTGGCATCTCTTTGCAAGGTTCAGCACGGATGATTCCTTTATATTGAAATCCGAGTAGCCGTTTTTGAGAAGGTAGTCTATCTCCATGCCCTGCTTCATGCCGTTTCCGCTGATCTCGATCCTGTCTATCTCAAGAAGATACATCAGCTCTTCCGCTATCGCCCCGCCGGCGATTATTATATCGGAACGGGAAGGGTTCATGCCGGGGACATCCTTTCTATGCT
>JAISVN010000155.1 GCA_031271555.1 Candidatus Methanoplasma sp. | reverse complement strand
GTTTTCTCCAGAGCAAATGACCGCAGGATGTCTCCCGCCGACATCTCGGTCAGGAAACTGAAGAAAGCGGGAGCGAGGATCAGGGAGGCGGCGGATCTGATAAAAGAAGCTGTTGACGGTACCGGGCTGGAAGAAAGAGGACAGGACCTCATATCGGATCTTAAGAACATCATAGACTCCAAAGAGTCCTCCAAAAGCCTAAGGAACCTTTCGCTGGACATCGAACAGGCCGAAGAGAAACCTGTTTGGATGAGGCCGGCCGTATCGGTAAAGAATTCCGGACGAAAGGATATATGAGGAAAGTCCATTAACCGTTGAGGGTAAAATGAAGAACTGGGAGTTCACCAAGATAGAGAACAACAAGATCCGCATGGACAAACGGCTGACGGACATAATGGGGTTGGTCGACGGCGGCTATATTTACAGCTCATTGTTCAAGTATCCTGACAAAGGTCCGAAGAGATACGAACTGATACTGTCCATGTACCCTCAGGAGAATTTCCGCGCTCTCACGCACATAGACGTTTACATGGAGGATGTGCCGGGATCGACCGTCCAGTCGGCCAAGTTCTTAGGGGAACAGGGGATCAACATCCTGAACTCCGTCTCGCTGAACGGAATATCCGAGACCATGATCATATGGAACATCATGTGCGAACTGAACTTCGCAGGGGAAGGAGAGATCATAAAGGAAAGGTTCTCGAAGCTCAAATCCGAAGGGGACCCGTCGGTGTCTCTGATCAAATACATCAGCATAAAACCTGCGAACATAGGGCGCATCTTCAGAAGGGAGTCCGACGGAGAGACCAAAGAGGAGATACGCCACGGCTCGCCCATAACATTCCATTCCGAGTCGTTCGATCTCAGCGCCGAATACGGAGACATACTGAACGATGTCGAAGGCACCGAAGTGATGATGATAGTGGATCCGTCCTCCTGGCTTGTCTCGGTCGTTTTCTTCAAGAAGGACACCAAACTCGTAAAGATCAACATAAGCATCCCCGACTCCCCGGGCACCATCAACATAGCGCTCGGGCTTTTGGCAAAAGAGAACATCAATATCGTATCGGTCTTTTCCAAAGTGGTGATAGCCTATCAGACAATGTCGCTGGAGGTCGTGGCCGACATGAAGAACAGCGGCCTTACGCCGGACGGGCTCAGGAACATGCTTAACGAATACCTGTCTAAGCAGAACGGCATATTCAAGATCGAGGGGATATCCAGCCTAGGATGATGACATGAGGATCGCAGGGTTCGTAAAGACGACTCTCCAGGACTGGGAGGGAAAGAGCGCCTGCATGATACTGCTGTCCGGATGCAACTTCAGATGCCCCTGCTGCAACCGGCCCGATCTCGTTATAGAATCGAATGATGATGTCGACCTTTCCTCCATATTGAGATACATAAAGGACAACCGTGACTTCCTGGAAGCCGCTGTCATCTCCGGAGGAGAACCCACCATACACGACGACCTTTACAAACTGGCAGGCGAGATAAAGAAACTGAAGCTGAAGGTCAAGCTGGATACGAACGGAAGCAACCCCGACATGCTTGACGATCTAATAGGTGCGAAACTTGTTGACAAGATATGCATCAACATCATGTCCCCTCTCGACCCCGAACAGTACCGGAAAGCGGCAGGAATCGATGTGGATACGGGCCTGATAAGGAGAAGCCTAGCCATACTCAAAGAGTCCGGAGTTTCATATGAGATACGGACAGCGGCGGTCCCGGGGATAATAACCCACGAATCATTCGTAAGACTGCTCAGAGATGTCGATGATTCGGACAGCATGATAATCCAGCAGTTCGACCCCAGGATCACTCTGGATCCCAAGATGAACATCAAGCCGTATCCGAAGCCCGCATTGGTAAAAATGGCAGAGACCGCTAAAGGATATGTTAAAAGGGTAAGGATCAGAGGATTCTGATCATTTTAAGAACTCTTCCGCCCTGGCATATGCTGCGGGGCGCAGGGATGTGTTGCTCTCATTGATGAATTTGAACATCACATCCGCTTCGGAGCGGAACCTTTCCACGGCTTTGTGGTCCTTCGAGAATATGCCTGCCGACAGGCCGCGTTCGGTGTTGGAGAGCTCTTCGAGCGCCTCATCGAAGTTCTGGACCGTCTTTATGCAGAGGATCGGCATCCCGAAGTCCATGTACATCAGCTCATTGTCGTCATCCAGACCCGTTATGATCGCAGGTGCGAAATATTGGCCGTTCTGAGTGAACTCGTCGATGATCTTCTTTCCTCCGTAAAGGATGTTCCCGCGCACCTCGTCCATCTTCTTGACGAACTCTTTCGAATTCGCCTCTGATATCATCGGTCCGGAGAATGCATCTGCATCTGCCGGATCGCCTATCTTCAGCCCTTTCACTTTCTCCAAAAGCAGGTTTATGACCTTGTTGCTGTCATCCGCGGTGATTATGAGCTTCGACGTAGAGAAAAGCCTCTGCCCGCTGTACGAGAATGCAGAGGACAGGATCTCATCCACGGTCGAGGCCAGGTCTCCCGGGCGATGAACGATTATAGGATTCATCCCTTTCAGTTCGTTGAGTACCTTGAGCTCGTCATCGACCTGCAGGAATATCATCTCCTCCAGATAGCCGGCGGATCCCGATACCACTATCCCTTCCAGTCTCGGGTCGTTCGCAAGGCGCTCGTATGCCCTGTCCTTCCTGTCGATGATCAGGTTCATGACACCGGACGGCAGACCTGCGTTCTCCATCATCTCATAGACCATGTACACAGGGACCGGGCAATGCCTGGACGGCATCACGACGACCGTGTTGCCTGCTATCATCGCCGATACGGCATGGCCCATGGGAGATGCAAGCGGGGAATTGTAAGATGTCATTATCCCCCATGCCCCGGTTCTTCCTTTCAGGGTCTTCGCGTTCCTGCATTCCGAGGACACGATCTCGATGAGCCTGTCCACCTCTGCCACGGATTCGCGCCTTGTCATCCCAGAACTCAGCAGTACCATCGCTGCCAGCCTGTATCTTTGGGCATTGAGCATCGCCAGAAGGCTCTCGAAACATTTTTTTCTTTCATTTATGTCTGTGCCGCTCCAATGCGGATGGACACTGACCGCGACATCCACCGCATGATCGGTTATCCCATCCTCCGGCTCTTGGAAGAAGCCGAAGCTGATGCTGCTGTCGATCGGGCTTTTTATGACGAACTCGTTGCCTGAAGCAATTTTCATTCCGCCTACGTAGGACGGATAATCCTTCTTCTTAAGCTGGAGCGCGGCCTGGAAAGCCGCCTCGAACTTCTCATCGTCATAAGCAATGCTGTCTGGATTCGTCATCAGACCTGATAATGCGCCTGAATAGTTAATCTTTTCACAGATGGTATGGAAGGTGGTGTTTTATCACAGGCCCAAGAGACGTTTCTTGAGCGCATCGAACTCTTCCTGTGTTATTATCCCCTCGTCCAGAAGCCCTTTGTACTGCCTGATCTCATCAATTGCCGATGCCGATGTTCTGGGAGCGGATTCAACGGCCGGGCTTGCGAACCGCGGCGATGCCTTTATGTCGCTTGGCAGGACCTTGCCGCTTACGATGTCCTTGATCTGATCCGGCGTCAAAAACTGATGATCAGGAATAGAATCGATCTTTTTGTTGCATGTGAGGCATACTTCGCCGTAAAAGATTTTCACAGTGAACGCGCCAAACACGCCTCCGACGGGCTTGCCGCAACCAATACATGTTTTCCCCATATTCTTAAAGTATATCCGTTCATATTATTTTACTTAGAGGACGGTTCAGCATTTTTCCATAGCGTATGCGACTGTCTGACTGCACTTTTATTGATGCGTTTCGACCGAACATTCTCAATTCTTAAATACATCAACCTTAATAGACCGGGCCACGGGCCTGTGGTCTAGGGGTTATGACGTCGCCTTCACACGGCGGAGGTCGCCGGTTCAAATCCGGCCGGGCCCACCATTGTTTTGAGTTGTCACACTAGCGGTCAGATGTTTCTGAGAGATCTGATGCATGTTAAGAAATTTTTCCCGAACCGCAGAATGGAGGAAGAAGATGTGTATCCTACGGTTCGGTTTGAACTGCCATGGTTGGAAGTATCATCCACTAATATGAAGTATGTAGTATATAAAGGATTGCATCAAAAACCTACATAATAGCACGAATATCAAAAATCCTATATCATTTTACTAATGTCCTGCCTTCATGAAGTATGAGTGCAAAAAGCAGGATGCATCTTATTTTTCGGCGGATGCATCTCCATCGCTTGCGCGACAATACCGCACAGGAACTTCATAACGATCGGCGGCAAAGGCGATCCCGATGGAGAAGAATTCTCCCCACAGATCGGTGTACTCCATCTCATACACAATAAAAATGAACTGCCGACGCGCCTCGAAACAATGCGGGGGCGGTCGAGGATACAACGACTATACTGTTTTCTCTCTTGAATGGGTGTGGATGTTTCCCGATTCGAGCGAGACTACCGGCAAAGATGGTCTGACATCGATATTGACAGAAGGAGTGGAAATGGTGGGCCCAGCCGGAATTGAACCGGCGATCTGCGCCTTGTAAGGGCGCCGTCATAACCCCTAGACCATGAGCCCGCAGTAGCCTGAATAATTAAGGAGTATTAAAAACATCCCAGTGCCCGCCGGGAAAAAGATATAATTACTCCATGGATATGCACGATTAAGCGATTGTAGTCCAGTGGTTAGGACGGGAGCTTCCCAAGCTTCTGACCCGGGTTCGAATCCCGGCAATCGCACCTCTTGCGTTATGCAGGGTCCTTTTGAAGAATGCTCATCGCGGCTTTCGTCAGGCGTGGTTATGCTGGCTGACAAATACTGTTTGTCGCCTCGGAAAAGAGGTTAGCACGTTTTTAGCTATAGGATGTATATTGTAGCACTAATACATATGGTGCACCACATGCTTGAGATAGACAGCTCCAGAGGAGAAGGCGGAGGGCAGATGGTCCGTACATCGGTAGCGCTGTCTGTGGTCACAGGCGTGAACACGAGGCTGACGAGGATACGCGAGAACCGGCCCACCAACGGATTGTCTAAGCAGCATACCACCGCAATAA
>JAISVN010000146.1 GCA_031271555.1 Candidatus Methanoplasma sp. | reverse complement strand
GGAGAGCTTGACAGGACCAAGAATCTGATCAAAGGCGCACTTGTGAGATCGATGGAATCCACCGAGCGCCGTATGTACAGGCTAGGAAGGGATTTCCTGCTGAACGGGAAGTACCAGTCATTGAGCGACCGCCTGAAAGCTATATCCGCGGTTACCGAAGAGGATGTCATGAGGGTCGCTTTCGATCTGATAAAGGGATCCACCCTCAACGTGACGGTTCTGGGCAGGAAGAACAAGGATATAGAAGGATTCAACAGCTCCGGGATCGACCTCTGAGCTCGGACAGCAGATGCAGGACGGCGTTCTTCGCCGGTTCCACGGACGCAGCCACCTTTGGGGTCATCTCCTCGCTCATCGTCTGGAGGTCCTCGACCTCTATGGCGATGAACTTGATGACCTCGGGCATGACGCTGTTGTCCATCTGCCTCCCTATCTTTATCGCGGTAGCCAGGTTGACATCGTGTGCCGGAACGTCTGCGATCGTGCAGTCGAAACTCTCCGGATCGAAGATGAGGACGGTGCCGGGTTCATATTCCCTCGTCTGTATCGCATCGACGATTATTGCGAACCTGTATCCGGATATCATCGGGATTATGTCCAATCCGCCAATCGCTTCCTGCAAAGTGTCCACATCCGGAAGGTTCATGGCCTCGATTGCCTCCGAAACTTTCAGCCCTACCGCATCATCGCACATTATCGGGCTTCCGAGCCCTATAACCATTGTCTTGTCTGCGAGCTTTCCCACATGCGCCTTAAACACCTCTTCTTTTTTATTGGTTTCTTATCAGCGGGTCTTCTGGTCCATCGTCAGATGTTCCGAGACGGTTTCGGCTCGCATCATCATACGGTCTAGGATGGGAGCAGCCTCGCATACTCCAGAATAAAGAAAGTTTATCCGCTTGTTCCGAGATAACGGACCGTGGAGATAGCAGTAAGGACGGAGCAGATCATAAATGGCCACATCGTGACCAACCGCCAGCTGGAAACGCTTGCGGCGGTCGCCATGTCCGGCAGCAAAACAGCCGCAGCGAAGAGGCTGGGCATTTCCGTTCCTGTGGTCCACAGATACATCTCAGCGATAGAGGAGGCGGTAGGCTCTCCCATTACCGTATCCACTCCTGCCGGAACGAAGCTCAACGAAGAAGGCAGGAAGGTGCTGGAAACATACGTGACAACGGAACTCAGATGCTCCGACGATCACAACTTCACGATCTGCTGCAGTCCTGTGACAGAGGACCTCATGATGTCCACCCTCTCCGCCCTGAAGATGATGGATGTCGAACTCGTCATATCCGACGATGAGCACAACATCAGGATGATGAAGGAGAATCTGGCCGATTTTGCGGTCATAGACGATCCATTGTACCTCTTCGATGCGGACGAGTTCGAGGGGATCGAGATCGGATACATGGGCATGGTGTTCGTCGACAACGGCCCGTCCTTCATAAGGTACAGGTACGGCGCGCAAAGGGTCGCCTTCATGTTCCTAGACACGATGGGCAGGAAATACAACATAGAATCCGAGACCTTTTCGCTTCCGGAGCTCCTCGGGTCCAAGAAGAGCTACTTCGTCGACGAATTCCTTCTTTTGAGGAAAGGTATCAAGATGAAGAGCGCGATAGATCCGAAGGTCCTCAAACATTCGATAACGGCCATCTACCGCAAAGAGGACAAGACGATAAACAGGCTCGTAAAGGCATTGCTGGCCAGAAACATCAGATAATGATGTTGCTGTTTAAGGTAATACCACTTTGAGATAATATCTCCGTTTTATATATCATAAAAAAGGTGTCCGTCTCAGGTGATTATCACGGAGATAAAATCAAATCCTGAATTCGAGAAGCAGGTCGCAGACCTCGGAGGCGCAGACGTCAAGATGTGCTTCCAGTGCGGAACCTGCACGGCAAGCTGCCCATCCGGAAGGCGCACTTCTTACAGGGTCAGGAAGCTCATGAGGCAGACGCAGCTCGGCCTCAAAGAGGAGATACTCAACAGCGAAGAGCTTTGGGACTGCACCACATGCTACACATGCATGGAGAGATGCCCCCGCGCCGTTCCGATCGTGGATGTAGTTATCGCACTCAGGAACATGGCCGTCGCAGAGGGCCACATCTATGAGAACCACAAGAAGACCGCTCAGAACCTCTACAAGCTCGGACACACAGTATCGGTACAGCCGACCATAGAGAAGCTGAGGGAAGAGCTCGGTCTTGCGAAGACACCTCCGACGGTGCTCGCCAACAAGAAGGCCATGGATGACCTCGTGAAGCTGATGGACGCCACAGGTTTCAAGAAGATAGTGGAGTGATTCAAATGGCAAAATACGCATTTTTCCTGGGCTGCATAGCACCCCTCAGATACCCCGGCCTCGAGAAGTCCACAAGGGTCGTCTGCGAGAAACTCGGAATAGAACTCGTCGACCTAGAGGACGCAAGCTGCTGTCCCGCACCCGGTGTGATAAAATCCTTCAGCAAGGACACATGGCTCGCCGCGGCGGCAAGGAACCTCGCCCTCGCAGAGAAACAGGGACTGGCGATCGTCACGATCTGCAACGGATGCTACGGCTCCCTCTTTGAGGCGGCCCACGAGCTCAACAACCACCCCGAAGTTCTCGCAAGAGCGAACAAGTACCTCAAAGAGATCGGAATGGAGTACAAGGGAACGACAAAGGTGCACCACCTCGCAGAAGTGATGTACAAGGATGTCGGCATCGAGGCCATAAAGGCAAAGGTCACCAAGCCCCTGGATTACAAGATCGCAACATTCTACGGATGCCACTTCCTCAAGCCGAGCGAGATAAAGGAGCTCGACGACCCGGAGAACCCGCACATACTGGACGATCTGGTCGAAGCGACGGGATCGAAGAGCATGCCGAGGAAACAGAAGACCCTCTGCTGCGGTGCAGGAGGAGGAGTCAGGGCGGCCTTCGGAGATGTCGCGAAAGAGTTCACAAAGACGAACCTGGAGAACATGCAGGAGTCCGGAGCGCAGTTCATCGTAGATGTATGTCCGTTCTGCCACCTTCAGTTCGACTCGAGCCAGAAGGACCTCGGTTTCAACATCCCGGTCATACACCTTTCGCAGCTCTTCGGCATAGCGATGGGAATGGACGAGAAGGAACTCGGTCTTTCAGCGCACATAGTGCCTGTAAAACTCTAAACAAACTATCACGGGGCGCAGGCCCCCTATCTTTACTTTTAAAATGTTCGTCACGGTACTATTTTAGGTTGCAGAATCTAAGAGATTTGCATAAATGATCCGACTGTATAGACATTCCGACCGATAATCGAAGGAGTGGGAGTTTACAGTATATCCATATGCATAGATAGGCTGAAGGAATCGACATCCCTCTAGTTTAACAACACTCTCAAACCTGCACGACGCGTCGTTCATACCCGGCTTGGATCGACATCCCTCTAGTTTAACAACACTCTCAAACCGTCTTAAGGCATATACTAACATCTGCATTGATCGACATCTCTCTAGTTTAACAACACTCTCAAACTCTATTACGGGAATGATTGTACAATTTTCAGATCGACATCCCTCTAGTTTAACAACACTCTCAAACCCTCGTACCCGTCCATCCTGGCCTCCAGCGGATCGACATCCCTCTAG
>JAISVN010000142.1 GCA_031271555.1 Candidatus Methanoplasma sp. | reverse complement strand
ACACAGGCCGGCACCCGGGACCATCAGGCAGGAGGTGATATCATAACCTGTTATCTGAACGGCCCCACAATCCGTATAAAGATCGGCGACCTGGTCATTACGATCAGGAACTGATCTCTGTACGGAGCGTCTGATCCACGTTACGGATCCGTCTCCCTCGCAGGAGACGTTAAACCTCTCGCCTTTTATGAGGATGAAGTTGTCTCTTTAAATAATCTCTTGTATCGAGCATTATTGGGCAAAGCACATCAAAGATTAATATCTCCACCACATCTACGTGGCCATGGAGCCTGTGCTGATATTCGCCCTTATTGCGGTGGGAGTATTCGCAGGCACTCTGGGGACCCTTTTCGGCATAGGCGGAGGGATAATCTTCATTCCCGTGCTGACCATACTGTTCGGGCTTTCAGCGAGTGAGGCTGTGGCCGTAAGCCTTGTGGGGATAATCACCGCTTCCACAGGGGCCGCGTCGTATTATGTGAAGAACGACCTCGCGAACATAAGGGTCGGGCTTCTGCTGGAGATTACCACATCGGCAGGGGCCATGGTGGGTGCGGTCTTTGCCGTATACGTGTCCAACTGGGTCCTCCTTGTAATTTTCGGCTTTGTTCTGGTGTACAGCGCCTTGACCATGATCATCAGGAAAGAGAAGATGGTCGAATGTTCCGAGCACGGAGACATGAACTTCTCCTTTACCGACAACAAGTGCGGGACGGTCGGACGGTACGAGGTGAAGAACGTCAAGAGCGGGCTTGCGATGTGCACTGCGGCAGGAGTGATGTCGTCTATGACCGGGGTCGGAGGCGGCACGATAAAGGTCCCCCTGATGAATGTCCACATGGGCATCCCGATAAAGGTCGCAAGTGCGACCAGCAGCTACATGATAGGGATAACGGCATTCTCGGGGGCCATTGTGTATTTCATAAACGGGGACATGCTCTTGGACTATGCGACCGCGATCGCAGTGGGCGCATTCATAGGCTCTCTGATCGGGACCGTGATCTCCAGATACCTCGACGCCGGGCCAATGAGAAGATACTTCTCGATACTTCTTCTTGCCATATCGGCGATAATATTCCTTGAGGCGGGTGGTGTGCTTTGAAGATCGATACGACCACTTCGCTCGTCCTAAAGTGTTGTCTTTTCTTTGGGATCGTGCTTTCTGCGATCGGTCTCTTCCTTTCTGAGCACGAATACGGAGACCCGATCATGTGGACCGGCCTCCTGATCATGATCGTTTCCCCATTCGCGGGGGTCCTGACGGTATATTCCAATCTTATCAAGGAAAAGGATTGGAAGTGGGTAAAGGTAGCGACACTCCTCATCGTGATAATGTTCATCGGGCTTATCTTCTCGATGCTGAGGAATTAAAGAATAAAACGCGGCATCGGCCGCTTGGTTTTCATTTGTCTTTTTTAGAGCATTCTTTGCATGCTTGGTCGCATTTACCGCTCGGACATCCGTTGCACCCTGCACACCTGCCGCTCTTCATGGCCTTGTAGGACCAATATGCGGCGGCAGCGATGATCGCCAATACGATCAGTCCTGCGATTATAGTCGCTGCATTAGGCATCCGGCGCTGACCTCCTGAACACGCTGAACGGGTCCTTTGCGGCCAATACATAGATCAGTCCCGCAAGCGCTATGACCGCCAGTATCAGCCACCATTCCGGCCCGCTGCCGGCGAATATGATGGAGAACTGATAGACTATCAAGGCCAGTACGTACGCCAGCGAGCACTGGTACACTATGGCCTTCCCGGTGTCCTTCCATGACCCGAGTTCGCTCCTCATCGCGCCTATAGCGGCGAAACATGGCGAGCATATCATGTTGAAGAGAAGGAACGCATATCCTGCCTGCTGGGTCAGCATGCTTCCGACTGCTCCCCACAGCGCCCCTCCGGATTCGTCCGCTCCGACCAGGACCCCCAAGGTTCCGACGATGTTCTCCTTCGCCAAAAGACCTGTAAAGGTGGCCATCGTGAACTCCCAGTCGTCTCCGAATCCCAGCGGTATGAATATCCACCTAAGGGCATTGCCTATGTCTGCCAACATGGAGTCTGTTGCTTCCACCATGCTGAGCCCCCAGTCGAATGATGAGAGGAACCAGACGAGCGCACATGCCAGAAGCACGAAGGTACCGGCCTTCTTCACGAACGACCATGCCCTGTCCAATGTGGACATTGCAACGCTGAATGCGTGCGGCGAGTGATAAGGAGGCAGTTCCATGATGAAGGGGGACGGCGTGCCTGACAGCGACTTCCATTTCTTCAGTATTATTCCCGAGATCAGGATGCATATTATGCCTATGATGTAGATCGATACTGCGATCAGCGCACTCTGACCGAAGAGCGCTCCGGCTATCAGCGCTATGACCGGGAGCTTTGCGGAGCATGGGATGAACGTGACCGTCATTGCGGTTATCCTCCTCTCGCTCTCCCCTTCAATGGACCTTGATGCCATTATCCCCGGGACGCCGCATCCCATGCCCACGAGCACGGGGATGAACGATTTCCCAGAAAGGCCGAATCTGCGGAACCAGTGGTCCATTATGTATGCGACCCTTGACATGTACCCGCATTCTTCCAGCATGACCAATACAGTGAACAGCACGATCATCTGCGGCAGGAACCCTATGACGGCCCCTACGCCGCCTATTATCCCTTCGACCACCAGTCCTATGAGCCAATCCTCCACGCCTGCGTTGACCAGCCATTCTTCGGCGCCCGGCATCACGGTATCACCTATGAAGCCATTCATCCAATCGGTGGCCCATCCGCCTATGGTCTCGATCGCTATGAAGTATATGGCGAACATGACCGCAGCGAATATCGGTATCCCGAGCCAGCGGTCCGTCACTATCCTGTCAATCCTGTCGGATCTTGTCTCTCTGAACCTCTTGTCGCCTTTGTTGACCGCATCCGCGACTATCCTCCCTATTAGGGCGTATCTCTCCTCAGCGATTATGCCGTCGGCATCGTTGTCCCTCTTCTCCTCCATCGAGGTTATCACTTGTTCGATGCTGTCCAGGACATCCTTCTCCATGTCCTTTCTTATGCCCTCGTCCCTCTCCAGGAGCTTTAGGGCATACCATCTCTCCTGCTCCTCTGGCACTTTTCCTTTTATTATGCCTTCCGCGAGGGAGATGCGCTCTTCCAGGTCCTTTGAGTATCTGAGCTCGTTGGTAGCCTTTGTCCCGACCGCGGACGCTATCGCCTCGGTCAGTTCATCGACGCCGTCCCCTTTCAGAGCCGTCGTCTCGACTATCCTGCAGCCGAGGGCCTTCGACAGCCCGTCAACATCTATGCTCACTCCTTCCTTCGCGACCACATCCATCATGTTGAGCGCGATCACCGTCGGAATGCCTATCTCGAGTATCTGGG
>JAISVN010000101.1 GCA_031271555.1 Candidatus Methanoplasma sp. | reverse complement strand
AGATAACCGGCGACACGGAAGGCGCAATGTCGCTCGACCCCCTCCCCGATAAATGGAGGGCATTCGGGTGGAACGTTATCATCGTGGACGGACACAGCATCATGCAGATACTGGAAGCGTGTTCCAAAGCAAAGGACTCGGAGACGAACCCCACCGTGATAATCCTGAACACGGTGAAAGGGAAAGGAGTCTCCTTCATGGAGAACAACTATGAGTTCCACGGGAAGGCATGCAAACCCGATGAGATGGATCAGGCAGTGAAAGAGCTGAGGTGTAACCTATGACCAAGCTGGCCCAGAGGAACTACTACGGCAAGGCATTGGCGGCTCTTGCCCAAAAGGATCAGAACGTCGTCGTGCTCGACGCAGACCTTGCGGACTCCACGAAGACCTCGGAATTCAAAAAGGTCGCACCGGAAAGGTTCATAGAGGTCGGGATAGCGGAACAGAACATGATCGGGGTGGCATCCGGTCTGGCAGCCTCAGGCAAAACGGTGTTCGCATCGACCTTCGCGGTATTCGCGAGCGGAAGATGCTGGGAGCAGATAAGGCTGGCCGTCGCATATCCGAAACTCAATGTCAAGGTCGTGGCCACCCACTGCGGCATAAGCGTGGGAGAGGACGGGGCATCGCACCAGGCTCTGGAGGACATGGCCATAATGAGGGCCCTTCCCAACATGACTGTCATATCCCCAGCCGATGCCTACGAAGCATATGCGGCAACAATGGCGATAGCGGAGTTCAACGGCCCCGTATACATGAGGATGGGCCGTTCCGAATCCCCTGTGATAACGCAGGAGGGCGCAGAATTCACAATAGGCAAGGCATCCGTTCTGAAAGAAGGCGGCGACGTGACGCTCATCGGGACCGGAACGATGGTCTCTCTGTGCCTGGAGGCGGCGGAGGCCCTTCTCGAAGAAGGGATCGACGCAGAGGTCGTCAACATGTCCACGATAAAACCTCTGGACAGGGATGCGATCAGAACATCGCTGGACAAGACGGGATGCGCCGTGACGGCAGAGGAGCACAGCATCATAGGCGGTCTCGGCTCCGCAGTAGCAGAATTCCTGGCCCAGGATGTGCCGGTGCCCTTGGAGATGATAGGCACAAAGGATACATTCGGGGAATCCGGCACGCCGGACCAGCTCTTTAAGAAATACGGATTGACATCGCAGGATATCGCAGAGGCCGCAAAGAGGTCCTTGGCGAGAAAAAGGAGATGAAAGCATGAAGATATTCATTGATACAGCAAACCTTGACATGATAAGAGAGATAAACAGCTGGGGGATCCTGGACGGCGTAACGACCAACCCTAGCCTCATAGCAAAAGAAGGGACGGATACAAGAACAAGGGTCAATGAGATCGCCAAGATCGTCGACGGTCCCATCTCCGCAGAGGCAATGTCAATGGATGCGGAAGGCATGATAAAAGAAGGCCGCGAACTTGCTTCCATACACCCGAACATAAACGTAAAACTCCCAATGTGCATAGAATCCCTGAAAGCGACGAAGGTCCTTTCCGAAGAGGGGATCGATGTGAACATGACCCTCATCTTCTCGGCCCAGCAGGCACTC
Organism: Candidatus Methanoplasma sp.; assembly: GCA_031271555.1. Lineage (GTDB taxonomy): Archaea > Thermoplasmatota > Thermoplasmata > Methanomassiliicoccales > Methanomethylophilaceae > Methanoplasma. Next base: position 1,325 of record JAISVN010000101.1, on the reverse strand, counting down.
CTTGCGGCCAAGGCCGGAGCAAGGTACGTGTCCCCCTTCGTAGGGCGCCTGGACGACATAGGCATGTACGGATCCGAAGCCCTGGCGCAGGTCGTCGGAGTCTTCGCTAACTATGGATACGGAACGGAAGTGATCGCGGCAAGCATAAGGGGCCCCATGCACGTCCTAGAGGCAGCGGCCATGGGCTGCGACATAGCCACCATACCATACAACGTATTGCTGCAGATGGTCTCGCACCCGAAAACGGATGAAGGCATACAGAACTTCATCAAGGACTACGAAAAGTCCAAGAAATGATGTGATCGGATGCATGACGCAGTGGTGGTAGGCGGAGGACCCGCCGGGACCATCACAGCCGGCCTTTTGGCAAAAGACCATGAAGTATTGGTGATGGAGGAGCATTCCTCATCAGGCCTGCCGATGCAGTGCGCCGGGCTCCTCACGCAGAAAGCCGTCGATATGTGCGGTGTGACGCCGGATATCCTCAACAGGATCGCAAGCGCCAATGTTATTTTTCCTGGGGGAGGGGAGTTCGAGGTCAGGCCCGGAAGGACGATAGCCCTTCTGATAGACCGAACGGACCTCGACAGGAAACTGGCCGAAAAAGCGATCGATAAGGGAGCCGACATAAAGTACGGAACAAAGTACTGCGGGCATAAGGTAAGGGAAGACAGAGTTTCAATATCAACAGATAAGGGCGAAACTGATTCAAAATTGATAATAGGGGCCGATGGCCACAGTTCCAAAGTTGCGATGTCCCTCGGTAACAACTCTCCGAAGGAATACGTTTACGGCATAGAGGCGGACGTTAAGCAAAGGCCAGACAACGATGACAGAATGACCCTCAGGATAGGCTCGGAATTCGCACCGGGATTCTTCAGCTGGGAGATACCTTTTGGGGATATGATGAGGGTCGGCCTTTGCATAAAGGCTGGAACAGGGAACACCCCGAACGAATACCTCAAGAGACTCATGAAGAGGTCCGGCATCGCAGACGAAAAAATAGTATCCAGATACTCCGGCAAGATACCCATTGGAGGGAGACCCAGATCCTATGGGGAAAGGATGCTCCTGATAGGAGATGCCGCAGGGCAGGTCAAACCCGTATCCGGAGGGGGGATATATCCCATATGCAAAGCGGCCCCGGTGCTGGAAAGGACGGCCAGGATAGCGATCGAAGAAGGAAGAGTGTCATCCCGGGATCTGTCGGCGTATGAGAAAGGATGGAAAAAGGAGATCGGAAAGGAACTTTCAAGAGGATACAGGATAAGGAAGATGTACACCGAACTCTCAGACAAAGACCTCGACAGGATATTCGGGATAAT
>JAISVN010000094.1 GCA_031271555.1 Candidatus Methanoplasma sp. | reverse complement strand
CGGCTCCATCCCTGAGAACGGGAACAAAGACATCATAGATAACATAAACAGAACTGCGGAGATGTTCCGAAGCAACGGGAGGCCGGTCATATTCGTCTACTTCGACGGGCACTCCCACTCATCCGTGTATACCAAAAACGACGGCAACGAGTACCTGCACGGAATCGTATCGGACCCCAGGGACATAACTGTCCACAAAGGACACATGAATTCATTTTTGCATTCTAAGCTGGCAGATGTCTTAAAGGAATGCGGATGCGACAGCGTGCTCCTTGCGGGAATGGTGACCCAGCTGTGCGTCATGGGAACATATTACGGAGCCTACGAATACAAGTTAAGCCCGTATCTACTGGTCGGAGGGACGATAGCCACAGATGAGAAATACAACCAAGCGGCACTCACTTTGTGCAATAAATTCACGTTCGAGGATGTTGAAGAGAATCTACGCACCACGAAGATGCCTGTATCTCCAATATGCGGATACAAATATCAGAGGTGCGACACGCCCAACTCCTGATGGAGCCGGCTTTCCAAAACAAATTAACAAATGAGGAGGAGTAGAATGACCATAACTTGGAGAGACATAATAAATGCAGAAGAAAAAGAAGAACGCAGGCTCGTGAAGAGTTTTCCTTGCGGCGTATCGGCATACAGACAGAACAGATCGCTGATAGTCGTGCCGCCCTCTGAGGACTGGAGAGTACTGTCGTCCGGGAACTTCAACGGAGGTTTCACGTCCTCTCCGTCAGCAGTATTCAACAGCACAAGCATCGGCGGAACCGCAGAATACAGCATGATGGGGAAACCTAGAGAGGTCCATCTCGAATATGTAGAGGGGTATGCGAAGATGCTTGGAATGGACACTTCCACAGCTGTCGGGCTTGGAACTGCAGCACACATGGAGAACGCTGCCAAAGGCTCTGTCACATCTAACGGGATAGAGGTCTCAGCCGTAATCACCGGGGGGATCAGAGGCAACGGAGGCCGTGCGGGGGATCCCGCAAGCTTTGATGAGATGGAAAGGGTCATGAATAAAAGCGGGACCATAGTGATAATACTCATCATAGATGCAGACCTTGAGGACAGTGCGCTCCTCGGAGCAATGATGACCGCCACGGAGGCCAAGAGCAGAACCCTTATGAAACTGTCTGGCAAGAGCATATATTCCAAAGGCATAGCCACCGGTTCCGGGACGGATCAGGTCGCAGTCATGTGTAACAAAGGAAGCGAAAACAAGATCTCGCACTACACCAATGGTTCCGAACTCGCAGATGCGATAAAGAAGTGTGTAGAGAGTACGCTTTCCGAAGCGCTTGACCTTCAGACGATGATGAACCCGGAATTCCAGCGTAACCCGTATCTAATCATATCAAGGCATAAGATAACAGAGATGGACTGCCATAACGAGATAAGGCATCCTTTTAGGATGAGTACGCTCAAGAAAGGATTGGCGGAACTTACGAAAGATGCAGAAACATCCGCTGCTGTATCGGCCGTCATCCACATAATGGATGAGATAGAATGGGGGTTGATACCACCCGACGCTGGAACCAGTGCCTGCAAGAACATATTGAATGCTGTGATAAGCGGCCCTTCTTCGAAGGACCCGGTCCTCATTAAACGGTTCGAGGCCACAGAAACGCCGGCAGAGATGCTAAAACTCTACATGGCAATGATGCTTTTCAATAAAGCATCGGAGATCGCTGCAGCGGAGGGATCGTCTTGAAAACAGAGCAGGAATGTTGCGGCGGATTCGTCATAAACGAAAAAGGGTCGGAAATATCCATCACTCATCCCGACGGAGAATGGTTCGTCTTATCATCCTCGGACAGCGGCGGATACACAGAGGCTCTGGACGAATTCATACTCACCAATAAGCCCGGAGGAAAAGCTTTCGAGATAGTGATGTCTCCTGATGTAGGAACGTATTCCCTTGTCACACTCTCCTACGGAAAGACGTCCGTATCGGCATTGGTGGTAGCAGACCCGAAGTTCAAAACAAAGAGTGCCGGAAATAGAATGTACAGCATTGCGGTCGTTCTGATGATCGATGCAAAACTGCCGCAGGCTACATTGGCAAGAGCAGCGATAACGTCCACCGAGGCCATCACCTGCGCGCTACAGCAGCTTCTGATCAGGCATCCAGTCTCCGGGGATCTGGCATGCGGCAGCGATTCCGTATGCATCGCTGTGTTAAGCAATGCAGAGCGCGGAATAACCCTCCACAGCGCAGGAAAGCATTCTAAACTGGGGGAGCTCATCGGCAAGTCCGTCTTGGAGGCGGCATTATCATCCATGGGAAAGAATGGTGTTACCCCCGAATCCCAAGCGGATGTGTTCAAACGTTTGGAGTGCTTTGGCATAACAAAGGCATCATGCAGGGAATATCTCCTGAACAGAGAACTTGAACCGGGAAGCGGGTTCGACTCCCAATTGGATAACATCTCAAAGGACCCGGTCATTCTTTCCTATGTTTCATCTGTCCTGCATATAGCGGATGGGATGACTTGGGGCCTGATACCTATGGAAGAAGGCTATGAGATAGGATACAGGATAATAAGCGAGACCTTGTCGAAAAGTGCAACAAAAAGCGGAGACCTTGCTACGGACATAATGTCGGCAATATCCATTAAAGCATTCAGAACCGATTGACCGGAAATGGTCTGTCCTGCACTGACCAGCTGACTGTATAAACGATTTTAATATACTCTTTTTCCGATATGGCCCGCAAGGATCTATATGGCCGGAATAAAATGCATTGTTATTATCTCCTTTCTGCTTTTGACTCCTGCGGTGTTTCTCGATGATACAGTCTCTGGGGAGGAGATGGATGGCGTTCTTCTCTATGAGGTCAACCCTTATGGGAATTATGAGGGCGTTTCTCTTTTCAATTACGGCTCTGAAAAGGTAAACTTGAAAGGTTGGTCGATTACAGATATTGAAGGTACTCTCACTTTTATCGCAGACACATACATCGAGTCGAATTCCAGGCTGACGATAACCAAAGCGATCAGTGAAGATGACTGGTTCTCTGGGAGGGAGAATGTCTTAACGGTCAATGATCCGGGACTCAAAAAGGAGAAGACGTTTACACCTGCAGACGGAGGCGATGATATCTTCCTTTACCGCGGCGGCACCATGGTCGATGCCATATGCTACGGCAGCAAAAGGACGGACAGCGGATGGAACGGAGAGCCGGTCAAGATCTCATCCGGAAAATACATCCTGCGCATAGGCTCACAGGACACCAATTCCTCCTCTGATTGGATAGCCACAAAGCCCGGTCTGACAAACAACGCCTTCGATCCGAACCTGTATTTCGATGCTTATGTCACCCCTTTCAGTTTCCCGGAGTCTCAAGGCGAGCCCATATTTAAGGCGATAGAGGATGCCAAAGAAGAGGTCCTGATATCGATCTACCTTCTGACGAGCGTCCCGATGGTCGCTCTTCTCTGCGACCTTTCAGAGAAAGGAGTAGATGTGAACATACTGCTCGAAGGGGATATCCTCGGAAACATGGGCAGTTCGGAGATTCCTCTGATGAGGTCGCTTGTTGATTCAGGCGGAGATGTGTATTTCATAAACGACTCGATCTCCGGGAACTTCGAACGTTATGCGTACGTTCACAACAAATACGCTGTGATAGATCAGGAAACAGTAGTGGTAACTTCTGAGAATTGGACAGCCGATAATCTCGGTTCCAAAGGAAACCGCGGCTGGGGGGCCGCCATAGAGAGCAGGGAATATGCCGAATACGTGAAACAAATCTTCCTGAATGATGTTGATACGACTTGGGGTGATGTTCAGTCTTTATCGGGACGCTATCCTGATGCAAAACCCTATTCAGGAAATTTAACATACGGCGGAAGTTCATCATCGTATCAGACCACGACCTATGAAGCAAGGGTCATGCCTTCTTTCTCTCCGGATAACTCCTATTCCACCTTGAGGTATTTCATAGATAATGCTGAGGATCGGGTTTATTCACAGCAGCTTGATCTGGGATCTTCATATCAGACCATTACCGATGCGTCGCCGATAAAATGGATGTCTTCGGCAGCTGAAAGAGGCGTAGATGCGAAATTCATGCTTGATGCATCTATCGACAAGAATGCTGTGACCGAGGTTGTCAACACCATAAACAACACAACGGACATCGAGGCGATCGCCTTGGATGGAAGAAAAGGCGTCTTCTCCATGATCCATAACAAAGGGGTAGTCATCGATGATGTCGTATGGGTGGCTTCTGTGAACTGGACAGAGAATTCCTTCATGAACAACAGGGAAGTTGCGGTCATCATAGACTCTCCAGAGGTGGCCGAGTTCTTCACAGGGCTGTTCATGGAGGATTGGGGAACCAATCAGCACAGCATACTCAAAATAACTCACGAAGTACTTCATCATGAAAATGAGGCCATCCACACATTCACAGCATCAGGGCCTGAAGATTCTACTTATATCTGGAATCTCGGAAACGGAGATCTGAGGACGACAGCGATCAACAAGATCGTACTTAAGGACCTTCCTGAAGGAGACCACACCATAAGCGTGACCATAGAGGAGACCGGGCAGTCCGCATCGCATAATTACTCGGCCTCTGCCGAAGAAGAAAAGGAAGAGGCTGGCAGTGACAACAACCTGATAATGATGGCCGGCGCAGGGGTCTTTGCTGCGATAGGTGCGCTCATAATGTTCATAAGGAAGAATATAAACCGCTGATCTGATGCCCGTACGATGCTGATAAGGCAGATGACCGCCCGTGATATAGACAGAGCCTACGAGATCGCATGCCGATCGTTAGAGGAGAGCTATGCAAAGGATGTGCTCCTGTATTTTATGTCGCAATGGCCTGCCGGACAGCTTGTGGCTGTCAGCAGAACAGGGGACATCGTGGGATTCATTTCAGGGGCCAGGCTTACGACGGACAAAGTATCGATACAACTGTTCGCAGTGGAGCATGAGTACAGGAATGCAGGGGTCGGAAGCAGATTGATAGATGAGTTCAAAGCTCAGACGGTCATCGATGGAAAACATTACATACAGCTTGAGATGAGATGTGCTGACACATATGCGGCGTCTTTCTACAAAAACAAAGGATTTTCAATAATTGAGCATCTGAAAGGGTTTTACAGCGATGGCGGGGATGCCACAAGGATGATGTGCGATATCAAAAGGGATACGTGATCATTTCATATCGTCTATCGATTCCAGGAATAGCCTGGAGTTGAAGCTTCCGCGTTCTATCGCTTTCTCATCCCTTATGTATTCAAGCTCCCTTTGTCCGCCGCCGATGATCTCGGATATGGTGCATATGACCTGGAGTATGTCCGCCAGCTCCTCAATGTTCTTGGATTCCTTATATTCGGCGACCTCCTCCAAGAGTTTGTTGTTCAGCGCCTCAAGGAACTCTTCCTCCTCCAGTATCCTGAAGTCCGGAATCTCTCCGCTCTCCATTATTATGCCGGGTATCTTGTCCCTCACGAGTTTGTTGACTTCTCTGACTGCCATATGATGACGTATCTGTGAAGTTATTTGAAAAATGTTTCCATGCGAGACCGTGTTCAACTTATGAGGGCCTTTACGCCTGCGGACAGATTCTCTGCGTTCAGATCATCGAGTCTGAAGTATGTTCCTTCAAGTTTCATGGCCAACTCTTTTGCATGGTTGAATCTTTTGAACCCTGATGCAACGTCTATAACGATCCACTTTACGCCATGGATCTTTATCTTCTCGGCGATCTCCTGAGCTTCCGAGATAGCGTCTGAACCCGATTCCATTGGCACGTTCGCTCTGCCGTCAGTGAGAAGCACGACATAACATGATTCTCCCGGATGGTGCTTGGAATATGTTGCCATATAGCATCCTGCTTCCGTCAATGCGTTCCCCAGAGGGGTCTTTCCGCCTGTCGGAAGCTCTTCGAGTTTCCTGTGGCTGTATTCCACTGATTTGGTCGGAGGCAGAATGACCTCTGTGCTGCTCCTTCTGAATGCCATCATCCCGACCCTGTCGCGTTTGACGTAGCTTTCTCTGAGCATGGAGAGTATCGCTCCTTTGACCGCGACCATCCTTTTCCTGACCCCGATGGAACCGCTTGCGTCCACCACGAACATTATGGTGCATCCGCTGCGCCTCTCGCGCACCTTTTCCCTTAGATCGGACTCCTCGATATTGATCGCCATGCTTCCTTTTTCTCTGCTCCTCTGATGAGTGGCCGCCTCCCTTATGGTGGCATCGAGAGCGACGTCGGACACTCTTTCCCGAGGCATCCTGTATCCAGAGTACCTCCCGGTGCTGTCGCAGCTTTCAACGGTCTCCCTCCTTCCCATCCTGCTCTTTGTTTTCTTGATCCTCTTCTTATCGCCCTGGCCGAGGAAATCTATAACTTTGAACTGTTCGCCTATCTCGAAGAGCATCTCGTCCAGCATTCCTTCCATATTCGGAGGAGGCTCATCCTGTTTGTCATCTTTCTCAGGCTCGTCCCAATCTTCTTCTGGTTCGTTCTTATCATCGTTCTGCTCTTTTTCGTCCTCTTTTTCCTCTTCTTGGTCCTGTTCCTCTTCCTCCTTTTCATCCTCTTCCGGTGGAGGAGGCGGGGGAGAATAGTTCCTTCTATGGGAAAGGCAGAGTATTGCGGCCTCTTCCACATCTTTTTTAATGACCTCGTCGCGGTCGTTCAGAGCGGCCAGCGTCATGGCCGTGTTAGCCACGGATATGTCTCCGCGGTGCCCCGCCGCACCTATCTTTCCGCAGAGTTCGACGATTATCTGGATCAGGTCATCCGAGATCCTGACGGTCGGCAGTATCCTCTTTGCCCTTTTGATCTTATTTTTGATCTCTTCTTCTTCCTCTGAGTAACTTTGACAGAAAAGCGAGGGGTCGTCGCTGTAACTCATATTCCTTCTAAGGACCTCGTCTTTTCTTTCTTCGCCGGAAGAATTTGCGCAGATGTCGAATCTGTCCATTATGTGGTCTGACATCTCTTTTTCTTCGGGATTCATCGTCGCAATGAGGGCGGCATCCACAGAGTATGAGGATGATATGCCTTCTCTTTCGATTATCACTCTGCCGCAGAGTATCGAGTCAAGAAGAGACATGGTAAGGGTATCGTCCGCAAGGTTAACGTCATCGAAATAGATGAGATTGCCGTCGGCCCTGCCGAGAATCCCCTTTTTCAAAGCGGGGCTGCCTGTCTTGAGGGCAGACTCGATGTCCATCCCTCCGAACAGCTGCTCATTCGCTACATTGAGGGGGACATTCACTATGCTCTTTTCACATATTCCGCGTACCGATCTTGCGATGGTGGACTTCGCAACGCCGGAACGTCCCTTTATGAGTACGCATTTTATTTTCGGATTCACGAGAGCGCACATTATTGCTTTCTTTGCGTCATCCATTCCCAGTACAGCTGAGAATGGGAACGATGTCGTATCCATCACAGCGTCCGAAGGCATTCTTCCAGTTCTCCGGCATCGATAACAGAACTTTCGAACGGACGGCGTCTTATGCGGTGCGAGAGCACAAGGTCTGCAACCTCTCTGATATCGTCTTTATCTATCTCGTTCCTGCCGTCAAGTGCGGCATTGGCCTTTGCAGCCTTCATCATGGTTATGTCCGCTCTGTGCCCATCCACTCCGAAGTGCGTGGTTATCCCTACGACCATATCTATGGCATCATCGTCCGTCTCGATCTTTTTGAACAGTAACTTTGCATCGGTTATGCGCCGGGTCATCTCTTTGGCTTCTTCTTCGTTAGCCTTAATGTAAGCTGCGGGGTCTTCGTCGAATTTGAGTCTTCTTTTCACGACCTCCGCTCTGAACTTCGCATCCTTCTCGCCTTTTACATCCACCGACAGTCCGAACCTGTCAAGAAGCTGAGGCCTCAGATCCCCTTCCTCGGGGTTCATAGTGCCGACCAATATGAAACGGGAAGGATGGGAGAAGGACACGCCTTCACGCTCCACGTAGTTCCTGCCCATCGCCGCGGAATCGAGCAACAGATCGACCAGATGATCATCCAACAGGTTCACCTCGTCCACATACAGAAGATTCCCATTCGCTTGGGCGAGTATGCCCGGTTCGAATTTCTTCTCACCGGTCTTAAGGATGTGCTCAATATCCAATGTTCCTGCTACCCTGTCCTCTGTGGCGCTCAGAGGGAGTTCCACTACCCTTATCTCTGTGTTAATGGGTTCAAGCGCAACTCCTTTTGCTGCTTTTTCCGAACAATACGGGCAGTAAGTATCCGGTCGGGAAAGATCGCATCTGAAAACACAGTTACTGACATTTTCGCGCATCGGGAGTATCTGCGCCAACGACCTTACCGCGGTCGATTTGGCCGTTCCTTTCTCGCCTTTTATAAGTACGCCTCCGATGGTCGGATCCACGACATTCAGAAGCAGAGCTTTCTTCATTTTTTCCTGTCCGACTATCTTTGTAAACGGATATACAAAATTCTCGCTGCTCATGCTTTCCCTCTCTCCTTGCTTTGGATGGATAATCCAATATTGTTTATTATACTTGCCATTTTAAAATTAAATACTATATCCAGACTTAAAAATATGTATGTATAACTATTATTTATTCTGAAATTTTTTATACGATTGGAACTATCATCCAACTATTGGAACATATGTCCAATTAGTGATTAATATGAATAACAAACAAATGATAGCAATAGGAACGGCTATTGTACTCATCATCGGAGGGGTCGGCGCATTTTTAATCGTCAACAGTGCCAACAATTCTGATTCAGGAGAAAAAGAATTCGTTGATTACGATTCGTCCAAAGGATGGGCGAGTTGGGATCCGAAGGTATTCAAATTCTCATCAAGCCTGATGGGTGCTTCACCGTTCGTTGTGAATACCGCTGAAGAGATGTACGAAGGAATATACGGCGATCTGCCAACAAACACCGGAATAACAATAGACGATGTCCCATCAGACTTCTACAAACATAGAAGTCTTGTATCCTACAACAGCGATGGAAAGCTAGTTGTCCAAAGCTTTGCCATGAATGCTTCACAACAGTATGAGCCTCGCGATGTTGTATTCGACAGCGTAGCCGATTATAACATGGCCCCCGGATCATTCGTAGCAACACTGTACTACGTCATGTCATATGCTGCCGGAATAGATCCAACAGAATATGACAGCAAGGTCGTTTCTGATCTGTGGAGCAAAGTTAATGCAGGAACGTACAGCACATATGACGACATCGAAGTGAATTTCGGAATCCCGAAAGAAGGATTCAACGGATATAAGATGCCACATCTGTCTGCATCGGACATACTTGGAAGCAGCGAAGATTATGTAAAGGTCATAGAATCCGTGGCAGATGAAGGCAAGAGCACAGTCTATTTCGGATACGGGAGCATGAACAGCTGGAGCAACGGTGGAACATGGCTTACGGAGCTCGCAGAATCGAAGGGATCATATGTAATATTGGGTCAGTTTGCAACAGTCAATGAGACTTTGGCACTCGTAGAGGCTATGGCCCACATCTACGGAATGAAAGAAATAGCAGACGACATAATCGATGACATAAGATTGAGGCTTTACACGCTT
>JAISVN010000052.1 GCA_031271555.1 Candidatus Methanoplasma sp. | reverse complement strand
GCTGATGCCTGGTGGGCGGTGAAACGCGAACTTCGGCCCAAACAGGAGACTCTGAACGCTGTATCGATGCAGATACTGGGCGAGACCAAGCTCGATGTGGACCCCAAGAAGATGGATTCCGAGTGGAAGACCAACCGCGACAAGGTCATAGAATACTGCCTGAAAGACGCCGAGCTTGCCCTGAGGATACTTCTCAAAGTGGGCACCGTGAGGAAGGGCATGGACCTTTCGACGGTCGCGAAGCTTCCGCTCGATGATGCCATGAACGCAGGTTCATCCCAACTTGCGGACTCTCTGCTGATAAGGGAAGCCGACAGGCAGAAAGTGGGCGTCCCGATGACTGGAAGAAGGGAATCGGGAGACCACATCGAAGGAGGATATGTGCATACGATGAACCCGGGACTTTACCACTGGGTCTGTGTCCTGGACTTCAAATCCATGTACCCTTCGCTCATAATAGCCAAGAACATCTGCTTCACCACGCTTTCCCCGCAGGGGACCATAGTCGCGCCTTCCGGTACGAAGTTCCTGTCGCCGGAAAAGAGGGTCGGGATCCTTCCGAAGATACTGAAGGACCTTATGCAGCAGAGGGATGAGATAAAACAGAGGATGAGGTCCGCCTCCGACGAGGCCGAGCAGAGATACCTAAACGGCCTTCAGGAAGCTGTCAAGGTGCTTATGAACACATTCTACGGAGTGTTCGCCTCATCCTTCTATCGTTTCACGGATAAGAACATAGGCGCGGCGATAACAGCCTTCGCAAGAGACAATGTCAAGAGGATAATAAGCGAGGTCGAGAAAGAGAACGTGAAGGTGATCTACTCCGATACAGACTCCGTGTTCATGCAGTCCCCGAAGAGCGACCTCGACGGTTCCGTGGATTTCGGGAAGAGCATGGCCAAGAGGTTCTCCGTCGAAGGCGGCACTCTTGAGTTCGAGAAACTGATGGAACCGCTCTTCTCCCACGGTAAGAAGAAAAGATACGTCGGAAGGATAGCCTGGCCTGAAAGATCGGAAGAACTGCTAGTGAGAGGATACGAGATCCGGAGGTCGGACTCGTTCGATCTCCAGAGCCGCCTTCTGACGGAGCTGTTCGAGAAGATACTCGACGAGAAGAACGATGAAGCGATGGCATTCGTCAAGAAGACCATACAGGACACGCTTGCCGCCAAGGTGGACGCATCGGAGCTTGTGATATCGAGGACATGCAAAGGAGTGGACGCCTACGAGAACCCCGACAGGATGAGCAACGTGCAGGCCGCCAAGAAGATGGCGGAGAAGGGATACGACGTCATACCCGGAATGAAGGTCTCATGGGTCGTCACCAATGGCAGCATCGTTCCGCAGGAAGTGGAGCCGTACATAAGCGGTGCGGCCTTCACCGGAAAACCCGACTACAGATACTATGCGGAGAGGCTGGCACAGACAGCCTCCAGAATAACAGAGGTATTCGGATGGAACGAGAAGGACCTCATGATGGGGAGCCAGCAGAAGACCCTTTTCGACGGCGGATTCGATTCGGGAGATGCTCCGGCGAAGAAAGCCAAGGAAGAGATCACAGCGCCCAAGAAAGAACACAAGCGCCCCCGCCTGGATGATTTCTTTTGATCAAAAGTTAAAGAGTTTGGAAACTGTTTGGTTCATATCATAATGGTTTCTCGACGAGTTTGAACTGCATGGTCACCTTGCCTTCAGGCGAATCTGCGATTACGTCGAACCCGTATATGATGTTAGAAATAGGGTCAACGTAGAACACGGTCTCCTTGTCTGCGCCCGAGAGCTTCCACATGTCAACCGTTTTTGTGCCGTCGATCGTTTCCAGAGATGCGTTCCCATCCGCTTTCACTGCATCCTTGGGCAGTCCCTCTTTGTAGTCGCTCAGGAAATACGATATGTCTGACTCTCCATTGATCCCTACGGAATCCAGAAGAATGCCGTACTGTCCATTCAGACAGTCTGCGACGCATACGACCTCTCCCCTCAATGCAAGCCCGACGACCGTGTAAGCGTACACATATGTCTTGCCTATAGATTCCGATTCGACGTATGATTCCTGCGAGAGCAGTGTGTATTTCGTCAGGTCCATCACCATGGTCGAGCCTGCGGGCGCAACGCCTGCGACCTCTTTGCTGAGAGCCGTTTCGTATCTGTAGATCAGTCCGTTGGCCGGATCCCCGTATACCTTGGCCGTTTCGCTTCCCACTGCATACTGCCACACCTCCAGCATCTTGCGGCCGTCCATCGTGTCTATCTCTTCGGTGCCTATCCTTTCTGCATCTTCCACATTCTTAGAAGACAGCGCATAAGTCGTGCTTGTGACGCCGGCTGTCGGGCCGGAGCTGAATGTCGTCTCTGTCTTTATGAAATACTCATCGGCATTCTGCCCTACAAGGACCTCGTTGGCGACCCCTACCTTGGCCCCATCTACTTTGATGTCGTAGTCCAAACTTGTTCCCGGCGCCCAATCCGGCCCTCTCAGCACCTGATTGTTGTTGCCTTTGTCGGACAATACGACATATGCTGCAGCGGCAGCCACTATCAACACTGCTATGACAGCTATCACAAGAAGAGAACTGACCCCGGATGGGTCCCTCTGCAATTTGTTTTTAAGTTTCATGTCTTCTCCCCCTGAGTAAGAACTCATCCCTACCAGACCTGCATCGCAGGTATTTATCCGTATCTTTGCAAGTCCCTTCGGAAACTACCTTTATATACGTCGTTTGTATGGACAGTCGTACGGAACTCAGTGTTCCGGCGGAAATGTGCCCTTTGGGTGAATCCGAAAAAGGTGATATTGATGAGTGACGAAGGTCAGGATGTGCGCCCGGTGAACGGGAGGAGCATGTACAGATACATAGGGGACGCTTGGAAGAACCCCAGCAAGACTTATTTGAAAGAGCTCAACCACGAGAGAAGGATCCTTTGGAGAAGGGAAGAGAACTTCATCAGGATCGAGAAACCGACCAGGCTTGACAGGGCAAGGGCCCTCGGATACAAAGCCAAACAGGGTTACGTCGTGGTAAGGGGAAGGGTCAGAAAAGGCTCATTCCAGAAAAGGGCGATAACGGCAGGAAGGAGACCCAAGAGGAAAGGTATCAACAAGATAACCACCGGAAAGAGCCTCCAGAGAATGGCTGAAGAGAGAGCGGCGAAAAGATACCCGAACCTCGAGGTCCTCAACTCATATTGGGTGGGTGCGGACGGACAGCAGGAATGGTATGAGATAATACTCGTTGACCCTGCACACCCGGTCATAAAAGCTGACACAAAGATCAACTGGATCTGCAACAGCAACAACAAGAACCGTGTCTACCGCGGACTCACATCGGCCGGAATAGCCGGTCGCGGTCTGAGGAACAAGGGCAAGGGCGCCGAGAAAGTCAGGCCGTCCATAAAAGCAAACGGAAGAAGAGGAAAGTAATCCTCTTCGACCCCCATCAAACTCATTGTCCCGTTCACACGGACGGGACTGTTTATTCTTTTATTGAATTCAACATTGATGAGACTTCATCATCGCTCATGCCGATAGTGGGGAAGAACAAAGGGACCTCAAAATCGGAAACTGAAACGTCACCGAGCTCACGCAGGGCTGTGCCTTTTATTATCCCCAATATGTCGGTGGAGACCTCCTCTCCGTATTTGATCTCCGGATCGTATCTCTCCAGCAGCGGCTGTTTCTCCCCCTTTACAAATATCTTGCAGCCGCGTTTCATCATGAGCCATGCGGAAAGGATGTCCCTTTCGCTCTGGACTTCGGCGATGACCTTCCCTTGCGTTCCGACCGGAAGGCCGCCGTGACATTTCACGTATGATCCGAATATGAATGCCTTGTTATTCCTTACCTCGACGAAGAATGTGACATCGGGATCGGTCAGATCCACTTTGACGCCCTTGCTCTCGTTGGCTATGAATATGGCAGAGCCGGCTTCCCTGCCGACATCCACGCTCGTGTAGTTCTGATTGCCTTCCCTTCTCGCTTTGACCGCAAAGGATTCCCCCTCTTTCAGTCTGCTCAGAGAGTATTCCGCCGCGGTTGCGCAGATCTCTTCCATATCGGATGAGCATACCTCTGCGACGGACAGCGACGATATCCCGAACACCCTTCTGACGGCCTGCACTGCAGCATCGATCTCTTCTGTTTCGATGTAGAACCTTGCATCCTTCTTCGTGACCAATGCCTCTATGCGGTCGGCGGCGAGCATCGTGATCATGTTGTCCCTCAGCCTGTTCTCGAACTTCACGCGCACCGGCGTGCTTTTGAGGCCTATCTCCGAATATCTTGCAAGTATTATCGGCACAGACCGTCTAATACATAGTTCGGATATATTCTTTCACATCGAGGATGCTCTGTTGTATGATTGGTCTCGGACATCATTATCAGACCTTGATTGTGATCATATGGGCAGCCTTTTGCGTCCGTTGATGATGGTTTGACCTTCGGCGTACTTTCGGATTATTCGGAGACCCCTTGAGAACGCATATATCCAGAATTTGAAATTTATCCAATTGCCGTTTTGGATGGGGAGCCCGGGTTCGGGCCTCTAGTACAGGCCGGCAACCCGGGACCATCGGGCAGGAGCCTGCCTAGACTTAATGGGTGACCTGTGCTTCTATGTTTGCTACAACAAAAACAACACAGGTCGACGGTAACATAGAGTATGCAGGATAAATCTCTGCCGTCCTTCTGCCTTGTTTTCGTCTGTGGCGGGAGGCAGGAACAAAATGAGAATAGCGATAGGCATGGACGTCCATGCCAAGAAGACCTCGGCCTATGCCGTATACGCCGGCATCGGCGAGGTGCCGGAGAGACACGCAGAACTTCTGGCTTCATTCAACAAAGAGTTCGGGAAGTTCCCGTCCGACGGGGACGGGATGAAGAAGATGGCCTCTTTCGTGTCCAGGCACGAATGCCACGTACTGATCGAGAACTCGACGAAGTCCCATGAGATATACTGGATACTGAAAGGTCTGGGCCTCGATGTGACCGTGGCCCAGGCCAACGATCTGTACCGTATAACCAGATCCGTCAAGAAAACCGACAGGAACGATTCGATAGAGCTCGCAGGGTACATGAGAAGGAGGCTGAACGGAGAGAAGGAATTCGCGGAGTGTTTCATCCCCTCTGCGGAATGGATGACCAGGAGGGAGATGTGCAGAGGCCTGTTCAACGAGAAGAGGTATCTCAAAGAGACCAAGCTGAGGATCAGGGCGCACCTGCTCCTTCACGGCATTCATTTGTCAAAGGAGTACAGCGACATCGCCTCCGCCAAAGCGATGATCGAGTTGGCGGAGTTCAAGGATCCGTATCTGATGATGCAGATAAAGTTCGCCAAGGATGCAAAGAGGAGGATCGATCTCATCGAGAAGACCATCAGGCACATGTTCACTGGCAACCGCATGTACGAACTGATCCTCTCCATCCCGGGCATCGGCGTGATGACAGCGGCGTATCTTACATCGCTGATAGTGGACATGGGGAGGTTCCGGAACAGTAAGCAGCTCACCGCATCCTTCGGGGTCGTTCCGAGGATGAGGTCGTCGGCAGAATCCGTTCCAAGATGCCCCACGACCCACCGGGGCGATGAGATCGCCCGGGAGTTGCTGATGCATTGTGCTCTTTCGCATGTGACGCACGCGGATGATTCGGTGGTCACGGAGATGTACCGAAGGCTTGTGAAGAACGGGAAGGCAAGAAGAGAAGCGCTGGTAGCGGCCGTCCGAAAGCTGCTGACCGTCATCTGGGCGGTGGTCAGGAATGACGCGCCGTACATCAGCAGCCCCGAGCTGCTGATAACGGCGGGGGAGGATCGAGAAGAAGAGTGATGCGATCCGATGCAGAACAGGGAAGGAACCGGGTCCCGAAAGATTACAGAGATCACCAAGTATCATGTCCCCGAGGACATCGAACGAGCAGGAGATTGTACAGTAAGGAACCGTCCGGTCGGAGCAGACATGGCCTCATCCGATGGCCGCAGAATGAGATGATCATCCCGTACCTGTAACGGCATCGAGAACAGTGAATGAACGATCCTTTTCGCGATATATGCAGCGACAGCTTTCTTTACATTGACAGCAATTTCATAAAAATAGGGGCGAAGGTCACCCATTAAGTCATAATGAGGTATTATTACAACCCATGCAGGGAACGGCCCCTTAGTCGTTTGCATAAGGTTTGACGATGTGATCATCACGATCATCATCGACGTACCATAATGTGAACGCACGTTGGTCCACGTTACGGCCCGCCCCTCATACCATTGGTTTGAGGGTCGTCATCCTTCTACCTAATGTACAAAGCGTGTAAGCGTATTTTTACATTGTGTTTGAACAAACCTCATTCTGTTTGTGCAGGAGAGACTCAGGGATAAGCCTGGAATCAAGACATTCGAACAACGCATCAGATGATTTTTTGTATGGATTGGGTTTATTTTATAATCGAATGCATATGTACCCGCAATGCATGAGGTTTC
>JAISVN010000036.1 GCA_031271555.1 Candidatus Methanoplasma sp. | reverse complement strand
GAAGACACACCGTGACATCGGCGAACGTGCCTTGGCTGACCAAATTGTACAACCTGGCACTTGGATACAAGGAGACGCCGTTCAAGGTATGGATAGTCTTCATCTCGCTGAAGATGTTCAACGGCAAATGGGGCATCCGTTCCATGATCAAGGCCGCAGAGGAATACGAGGTCCCCATAGTTCTGATGGCGAACGGTGACTTCCAGTTCAGGATAAGCGATGTCCCCGTGTTCTACACGCAGGTGCTCGGAGGACTGAACACGTACACGACCGGGGATGTTAACTCGTTCATGAAGAGCTTCATCAACGAGCAGATCATCCAGCAGATGAACTCCCAGTACTACATGGACATCATGGAGAACCTGGAGAAGGCATCGACCAACACCAAGATACTGATAGACCAGTACTTCTCCCAAAGAGGGATAGAGCTCCTCTCGCTGAAGATCAATGAGGTCCTCACAACTGACGAGGACCGCCAGAAGGTGTTCAACTACCTCCAGTTCAGCAGCAAGAACGGAGAGGCGTTCAAGAGGTATGAGGTCATGGAGAGGATGGCGGATGCCATAGGAGATTCCACGGGAGGTGCGGCGATGGGCGCCGGAATGCTATTGTTCCCGCAGATGTACCAACAGCTCCAGCAGCAGCCTGTTCAGGGTGTTCAGCAGCAACAGCAGTCGACGAAGGTCATGTGCCCGACATGCGGCGGGCTGAACGACTACCCCTACAAATACTGTGCGAACTGCGGGCAACCGTCACCCATGATGGGTGCGGGACAGCCTGTTCAGCAGCAACAGCCGGCACAGGCGCAGAATGCGCCTGCGGCAGGGGCTGCGGGAGCAGGGAAGAGGTTCAAGAACTGTCCGTACTGCGGAGAGGACCTGAGCGGTCTTCCCAAGACCCCGAAGTTCTGCCCTTACTGTTCAGAACAGCTAAACTGATCCGGCCCCGGCCGGATATTCTTTCAATTTCTTTCCTTTGTTTGAGTTCAGCGAGGATGCGCTCGCATTCTTTTTTCAGCAAAGGCACCTCTTTCACTGCGGCGCTCCATACCATATGAAGATTCACGTCATCATAGTTGTGCGCCGATACATCCCTGTATTTGGCGATATTTTTCCATTCGACGGAATGATATAGTTCATTAAAACCATCTGTATGTTCTTCCGTCATAACCCCTTTTGGATTGTGTTCTGTCGGCCTGGCAGTTCACTCCATTCCTTGAATTCTTAACATTACACCCGATAAATCTCATCATGCGGCCGGTCAAATTCCAGATATAGTTGTATTTTATACGATATTCGTAATAATATTACGGATAACATAGAAATGCTTGAATGAATTATTATAAATAGTAGAATAACCATGTATATTCGGAGGTAAGTGAAGATCGCAAAAAGTAATACGTCAAAACCCTGCGGCGAGAATGATCCTATGAAGGAGATAGGCGTCAAAGAGAAAGACTGGTCGATTGACACTTTCCGCTGTACGTCCTAAGGATTTTTACGGATTATTCGCAAGACTCGACGGATGACCGCAACAATCCGGTTTCGGCCGGAACCTTTACCCCCATGGCTGAACCTTGTTTTCTCATACTTTGAAACTGACAGGCTTGAATGTCTTGAGTCTCAATGCATTGGTCACGACCGATATCGAAGATAATGACATTGCTGCAGCAGCAAGCATAGGCATCTCCCATACGATGTCCACTCCGAACAGATACGGAAGGCCTGCCGCTATCGGGATGCATACCGAATTGTAACAGAACGCCAGGAACAGATTCTGCTTGACGTTCCTCAGCGCCGCCTTGCCAATCTCTATCGTTGCGGGTATGCTCCGGACGTCATCATTCATTATAACGACATCCGCTGCGCTGATGGCAATGTCCGTGCCGGAGCCTATGGCGATCCCCAGATCGGCCTGGGTCAATGCGGGCGCATCGTTTATCCCGTCTCCTGCCATTGCAACATTCTCCCCTCTTACCTGAAGGTTCTTTATGACATCCACTTTACCTTCAGGGAGCGTCCTTGCATGGATCTCTTCGATGCCTGCCGATAATGCCACAGCCTTCGCCGTATCTTCCGAGTCCCCGGTCACCATTATCGGCTTTATGTCCATTTCTTTCAAGGAACGGATCGCAGATGCCGCCGTCTTCCTGATGCTGTCTGATATCACGATCGCACCTGCGAATTTCCCGTCGATCGCCACGAATACGACGGTCTTGCCGTCGGATGACAGAGCCAGAATCCCCTCGGAACTCGGATCGATGCCTGTAAAGGTCTCGTTCCCCACTGCCACGCTTTTACCGTTCACTGTGCACCTTACCCCTCCTCCGGGTTCAGAAGTGAAATCCGACGGCTCGCTCAATATTATCCCTTTCTCTTCCGAATATGAGACTATGGCCTTCGCAAGCGGATGCTCGGACCTTGACTCGGCCGATGCCGCATATCTTATCAATTCGGTCTCCTGGATCTCGGACACTATGGCCGTAACGCTCGGCCTGCCTTCGGTGATCGTTCCCGTCTTATCGAGTATCAGAGATGTTATCTTCCCAGATCTTTCCAATGCGGATGCGTTCTTGAACAATATCCCGTACTCTGCGGCTTTGCCTGTGCCGACGGTTATGGCAAGCGGCGTGGCAAGCCCCAATGCACACGGGCATGCTATGACAAGAACGGAAATGAGAACAAGAACTGAGAACTCGATCCCCTTTCCCGAAACAAGCCAGATTATGCATGCTGCGGCCGCGATCGCCATGATCGCAGGTACAAAGACCGATGCTGCCTTGTCCGCCACTCTTGCTACCGGCGCCTTCGTCCCCTGCGCATCCTGTATCATTCTGACTATCTGGAACAATGCCGTCTCTTTGCCGACCTTTTCGGTGGTGAGCTTCATGCTGCCGTTCAGGTTGACGGTCCCGCTGTAGACCTTTTCGTCGACAGTCCTGGTCACCGGCATGCTTTCGCCTGTGAGCATCGATTCGTCCACAGAGGAACTGCCCTCGGTGACGGACCCGTCCGCAGGTATCCTCTCTCCGGGCCTGACGATCACCGTATCGCCTGCTGCGAGCTCATCCGCCGGTATTGTGATCTCCTTACCGCCCCTTATCACATTGGCAGTAGGCGGCGCAAGGTCCAGAAGGCCTCTGACCGCATCGTTCGTTCTGACCTTCGACCTTGACTCTACATATTTCCCTACCGAGACAAGTGTCAATATCATGGCTGCTGAGTCGTATACCAGAGAGTGCACGGAATGCGCCTCTCCAGAGAATATCTGGAATGTCGCATACAGGCTGTACACGATCGCAGCAGTTGTGCCGAGTGCAATCAGAGTGTCCATCGTGGGGGTCCCGGCCATAAGGGATGGGTACCCTTTCGTGTAGAACCGCCTGCCTGCCGCGATCACCGGGATGCAGAGAATCAGCTGTATGACCGAATATATCCTGGGTTCATCGCTCAGCGGAATCTCCAGCCCGAACATCGGGCCCATTGCCAGGATCGAGAGCGGTATCGTGAATAACACGGAGACTGCCAGTTCCTTCTTCGTCCTCGACGCGTTGGCCCTTTCCCTTTCCGCAAGAACGTCCGGATCGTCCTCAAGAACATCATAGCCTGCTTTCTTTATCGCATCGGCTATCTGTTCCTTTCCGACCTTCGAGCTATCGTAAAGGACTGATACGACATTGTTGGAGAAGTTCGCATTTGCCCCTTCAACCCCGTCCAGTTTCCGGAGCGCCTTCTCTATGACGGAGGAGCATGCCGCGCACGTCATCCCGTCCGTCTTGAGATTTATCCTTTCGGTGTCTTGGCTCATCCGAACAGTCCGTGTTTTACTTTAGATCTGAATCCAGCATCCAGAACAGCACGTACGAGATCCTCGTCTTTGACCCCTTCGTGCGTGACCTCGGCGGTTCCTTTCTTGAGGTCAACCTTCGCATCGGTCACCCCTTCTGTTCCGAGAAGTGAATCGCTTACCTTCTTTGAGCACATTCCGCATGACATGCCGTCGATCTTTAGAACAGTTTTAGCCATGGGTTGCAATCCGCATCGGAGTATAAACATCATTTGCAACGATTCCATGCAATAAGATGCCTCCAATACCGTCCGCGGCCTGTGTTGATAATATAAGGAATGAATGACATTCCGCAGAAGTGAGACCCATGAAAGAGCTGAAGGATTACGTCACGAGCATACCCGATTTCCCTAAAAAAGGGATACTGTTCAGAGACATCACCACCGTCATCGAGGACCCGGACGGATTCAGGCTTGCCGTGGACGGCCTGACGGCTCTGCTCAAGGATGTGGATTTCGACCTGATACTCGGATCGGAATCGAGGGGTTTCGTGTTCGGCGCTCCTGTGGCTTATGCGATGGGAAAAGGATTGGTCCTCGTAAGGAAGAAGGGAAAGCTTCCCAGAGAGACCATATCTGAAAGCTATGATCTGGAATACGGAAGCGCAACGCTCGAGATGCACACGGACAGCATCAAAAAAGGTCAGAGGGTCGTGATCATCGACGACCTCATAGCGACCGGCGGCACCACGGGTGCCGTGGTAAAGATGATCGAGAGGCTCGGAGGGGAGGTCGTGAAGATATGTTTCGTCATGGAGCTTGCCGGCCTGAA
>JAISVN010000089.1 GCA_031271555.1 Candidatus Methanoplasma sp. | reverse complement strand
ACCGTAAGCGCGAAAGGCTTGGTCACGGCAAAATCTCCCGGGACGGCGATCATAGAAGTCACCACGAACAGCGGGGGTAAAACAGCGACATGTTTGGTCACCGTCTCGGCACCGACCGCCAACTACTCCGTGACCATGGTCCAGGGGCAGGGATGGACAATATCACCGTTTGGAGGATCGGCATCTTCGATCCCATACGGAGGGTCGTTCTCATTCAATGTACTCATGGCAGAGGGCTACGACCCGGCCACATTGGTCGTCTCTGCAGATGATGCGATCATCGATCAGGTCGATGGGATTTACACATTATGGAACATAACCAGCGACATGACGGTCTCTGCGACCGCAGAGAAGTATGTCTATACGGTTTCCATTCCGTCCGAGAAAGGATTCACAGTCACCGCGATGGACGATCACAGAAAGATATCGCACGGAGGATCGTTCTCTTTTACAGTGGAATTCCACTCAGGAGTGAAATCTGAGGTGAGAGTGAACAAAGTAATAATCGTACCGGATGAGAACGGGGTCTACAGAGTGGAGAATATAATCGGAGATGTCGAGATAACCGTCGGCGATATCTATGACGAAGAACCGGAAGATAACTACGGCATCATGCTGGCGATCGCAGCGATCATCGCTGCCGTTGTGATCTGTGCAGCATACTTTTTGGTAATAAAGAAAAAAGCATAATGATCGGAGCAGTGCCAACGACAGGCATTGATCTGTGGTGCCGGTATATTTTCCGAACATATTTTTCAAGTGCGCATGCCGCGCCATTTATCCGATCATCCAGGCCAAACATGCACACAGTGGCAGCAGAGGTTTCTTTCTTTTGATGATCCGGCATGTGGTCTTGCCATAGCAAGGATATGGCAGTTCGTTAATCTGATTATTTTGGTAATTAACTTTAAAAAAGGCACTGCCTGCTTTTCTCTATTTTCTAATGAATGCCTAAAAGAATGATGAATGACACATTGAACCGAAAATATTGAGAGGATTTCGATTTCATAGAACGGCAGAAAACACGGAAACGATGTAAGGCATGCAGTTTTCCACTCTGGATAGTATAAAGCATCTCTACGTCAAATGTTAGATTACATATCCATTCATATTCAATATTTCCGAAGCCGGAACTATCGGACTCCACCATAATCTATGTTGGCAGACTATTTAGTGTAAACTTTCGATGTTATGTCATAATGGTCATCCCGCCGCTATCTGGCCGAGTCCGTGTCATGCGGCAGTATCCACTAAAAGTGATAACCAATGATGAGACCCCCTACAATATTATCTGTGGTCGCTGTGTTAGTTCTCATGACTGCCGCTTTGTCTCTGTTCCCTATCGGAACATCGGGCGGTGCTAACGGCGAAACAAATGAAACGGAACCACCTCCCGGCGAGGACTGGATCAAGATATCCACGCCGCAAGAGCTCGCTATGGTGGGTTCTACGGGAGAGTCATCCGGAGAATTCCCTCTTAATGGCAAATACTATCTTTCCAATGACATAATCTTCGGTATCAGCGACGATACCAATGGAGGAATAGGCATCCGAATGTCTGTGGTCGTCTCCGGTGCGGATATGACAATAACCATAACTCCAGACGAAGGACAGGTATCTTCTCTGAATGCTTGGGCAGGAATGGTATACAATGATAGCGACAGCAACACCGTTAACTTGTCCGGTATATCGGAGCTGTCCGTTGGAGTACATGTTCTGGCAATAGGCGGGATGATCGGGACCGAGCCGTTCGCATACTCGATGGAGGTGGACACCGGATCATCGGACGAACAGACGGCAGAATTCAACAGCAATGGGAACTTTAGCCCGATAGGTATGCCAAGTGCGAAATTCAAAGGGACATTCAACGGTAACGGCCACAAGATATCAGGTATGCATGCGGCAGTGTTCAACGGAACGGAGAGCGCATATTCAGGCATGTTCGGATACACAGAGGGTGCATTAATATCCGATCTTGGGATCGTAGACGGTTCCGTTACCTCTGTAGCATCCACGGATTCCTACAAATTCGCATATGCGGGAGGCATAGTAGGTTTCGCAGTCGGCTTGTCAGGAACGCCGTCGATCGCGAACTGCTATAACACAAGCACAGTTACTGCGGCATCGCTGTCATTTTTAAAACAAACATCTGCATGCGCAGGAGGCATAGTCGGTAACTTATTTTCTTTGCCAATAGCCGACTGCTACAACACAGGTTCCGTCACTGCAATGTCAGCATCTGTAAAAATGTCCTCAAGCACGTTCGCCGGGGGTATAGCCGGAGTTTCGGATTCACCGATGACCGATTGCTACAATACCGGCACCGTCACTGCAATATCGACACCGGCAGAAAACAGTACTGCGGCGGCGATAGCAGGCGGCATAGCGGGCAATGCTGGTCCGATAGAAGGTTGCTACAACACCGGCGCTGTTATCGCCCGGGTATCACCATCCTCCGGAGGATACTCATATGCGGGCGGCATAGCCGGAAATCTATACCTTTTTTCGAAATCAATAACAGACTGCTATAACACAGGTCCTGTCACTGCAACGTTTTCATCATCTTCATCCGGGAGCGCAGATTCATCCGCAGGCGGCATAGTCGGTTTCGTATCCACTGTAGCATCAATAACGAAATGCTACAACACTGCCCCTGTCACCGCAATGCTGTCATCCCCTTCATCGGCAGATACGGACGCATTTGCAGGCGGCATAGCCGGAAATGTATCTACGCAGCCTGTACAGTCAATAGAATACAGAATAACAGACTGCTACAACACAGGTTCGGTCAAAGCAAGTGTATCGCTGTCGGATGAATACTCGGATACGTCTGTGAAAGTACACACAGGCGGCATAACAGGCAGCATATCACTGCCGCAAAAACAAGAATACTACCCGCCGTATTGGGAACATTTAAGGACGTCAGCGATAACCAACTGCTACAACACAGGCAAAGTCGCCGCAGAGCTATTGCGATCAGACGAATATGTCGCATCCGCAAAATTATATGCGGGAAGCATAGCCGGCAGCATATTCCTGCCGGAACCACAGTCAAAAATGATCATCGCGTCGATGATAACAAACTGCTATTTCCTGAAAGGTCAGCTGACGGTCAACGGAACAGATGTTGCCGATGCCGTGACGGGGGAAGGAGAATCAACCGTCGATGGAAACGCAGACGGCAAACCGAGGGAAGGCTCCAAAGGGTCAGGCGCCAAAGAAACAGAACAGTTGAGGCCGAGTCTCAATGCGGCCAAGATCGGCGAATCGATATTCTTCATCGATCCCACAGAAATAAACTCTGTCGACGTAGACGGATGGAATTTCAACGACGTGTGGACGATAGATCTGGTGGAGAATGACGGGTATCCGATACTCAGGCCGATATCCGGAAGCATTGACATCATAGCCATCCCCAGCAAAACATCATATAACGAAGGAGACGCCCTCGATCTCCAAGGATTGATAGTAGAAATATCGTATCCGGACAAACCGCCCAGGCAGATAACCGACTTCACTGATGTCGCAGGATTCGCCACCGATCCTCTGGAAGGGGCGGCTCTCATTACGTTGGGGACCGTCATCGTTGCCGTCAGCTATGAAGAGGAGGGAGTGATCAGAACGACATCCTTCGACATCACGGTCGCAGCAAAATACAACGTCGAATTGGTTGAGGGTGCAGGATATGTCCTGTCCCCATCGGACGGGTACTCCTCTCCGGTAGCCAGCGGCGATTCTTTCATGTTCACGCTGGAAATGCTCCCCGGGTACACAAGGTCGTTGCCGGTTGTGAAAGCCAACGGAGTGCCGATCGAGCCGGTAGATGGAATATACGCAGTATCCAACATAGTTTCGGACACAACGATAACAGTGGAGGGAGTGGCCTTAAACAAATACCGTGTATCGACGCCGTCCGGAACAGGGTATACAGTGAATGCAACCGACCCTTCAATGGTCGAACACAATGGGACATTCACATTCGCCGTCGATCTGGATCCCGAATACGACAGATCCCCTCCAATGGTGAAAGCGAACGGTAAATTGCTGAACTCGTCGAACGGCATCTACAGGATAGGGAACATAACCTCCAACGTGATGGTGACGGTGGAAGGGGTGATACCGAACACATATGACGTATCCCTTCCGTCCGGGTCAGGGTTCACAGCCAAACCAGCCGATGGTTATTCCAAAAATGTACAACACGGAGGTTCGTTCGTCTTCTCAGTGGTGTTGGACGACCCTTATATGGAGGCGGATGTCATTGTGAACACGACCCTTCTGGAAAATGTCAATGGATTCTATACTCTGGAGAACATAACTGGGGACATCGAGATAATGATAGGCGGACTGCACAGGAACGAGACCTGGGGCGAGGGGGAAAACAAACACCCAGCCTTCCTGACGACCGCAATAGCGCTGATGGTCATCGCAGCTGCCGCCCTTGCGATATTCTTCTTCGTAATAGCGAAGCGGAGGAAAGAGGAAGAAGAAAAGTGAGCGGCACCTCCCCTTTCAGCCGACCTTAAAAACCTGTTCTCAAACCTCATTTCCGATCTCTCCCGGAGCCGTTCTTCCAGGTAAGTATATATTATAAAGGGATGTTAGCAACACCGAAACAGAGGTGTCTGCGTAGCAGTCGCAGGCGGTTTGGATCAGTGATGTACGATGATCTCAAAGTTCACAGATTTAGGCATATCTGAAGATATCGCAAAGGCAATGGATGACATGGGGTGGGATGAACCCACCCCCATACAGATGGAAGCCGTACCGTTAGGGCTTGAAGGCGCGGACATGTTCGCCCAGGCCCAGACAGGAACAGGCAAGACCGGGGCTTTCGGCTCTATTATACTTCAGAGGACGGACTCAGAGCAGAAGCTCCCGTCCTCTATAATACTGGTGCCCACAAGGGAGCTTGCGAACCAGGTCGCTGACCAGTTGACCTTGATCGCCAGATACACCGGGCACGAAAGCGTCCCGATATACGGCGGGGCAAGCATCGAAGGGCAGATAAAAAGGCTCGAGAAAGGCGCCGACATCATAGCCGGGACGCCGGGAAGGGTCAAGGACATGATCAACAGAGGAGTCCTTAATCTCAGCAAGATAGAGATAGTCGTCCTGGACGAAGCGGACAGGATGCTGGATATGGGATTCATAGAGGACATAGAGTATATACTGTCCGCAATGCCGAGGAGCAGGCAGACCCTGCTGTTCTCCGCGACAATGCCTGAGGACATAAAGCGCCTGGCCGGCGACTACATGAGGAAGCCGAAGGAGATCAGCGTCTCCAAGGACGAGATGGTCCTGGACCTGACGAAGCAGTATTTTATCTCGGTGGGAAGAAGGAACAAATCCTGGGCCCTCACGAGGATCCTCGATATAGACAAACCGAAGGCCATAATATTCTGCCAGACCAAGAAGATGGTCGATATCCTGGATGAGAGGCTCTCCGAACTGGACTACAGAGTGAAAGCCATCCACGGAGACATGCCGCAGTCAAAGAGGGAGAAGGTCCTTAAGGATTTCAGAGACGATAAGATAGAGATCCTGATCGCCACCGATGTAGCAGCCAGAGGTCTGGATATAGACGATATATCGTATGTGATAAACTACGACATGCCAG
>JAISVN010000012.1 GCA_031271555.1 Candidatus Methanoplasma sp. | reverse complement strand
GGCATCAAGATAGCAAAAGAGGAAGAGATAGACATAATGATAGTCGACGGAAGGGATCTGACCGAACTCAGGAGCGCCATACTCGGCATCAACATAAAAGGGACGTACGTCAGCTCCCGTTGAGAGGTTCCAGATCCGACGAGGATATCAGCTCGAATCCTGCGGACCCTATGATCTCCGATACTTCTCTTTCACGCGGTTTGCTGAGGGATTTCCTGTGCAGGTAAACCAGTTTCGTGCCTGATGCTTCGCATGCGTCGCTCACCATCCTTATGATGTCCTGGTCGCTGCTTCCTTCGAGATGGTAATTCGGCAGCATATGGCCGAAATTTATCTTGAAGTTCAAGGCGACCTCCGTGAACCTCGGCGCATAGTGGCCTCCCGCAACGCCGACCGCTGTGCAGTGATCATTCGGTTCCATGTCCAAAAGGACGTTCGAAAGTATGTCTGCCGCCCTTTCGTTCCCCCAGTTCTTTTCATCGCTCCCGATCTCTATGAAGAACGTCGGCCTTTTGAGCCACGGTCCGTGATGAGTGACCTCAAAACAGACCCTGAACCCCTCCAGATCATTATATTCATTAATTTTCCTCAGCGCATCGGTCATCAGAGGAGGGTTCGCCTTTACGAGAGTCCTCTCTCTGCCTCCAAACTTGTTCTCGCCGTAGTTGCCTATCGGATGAACAGTGAGTGAGGCTTCTCCGCTTGCGGCAGAGTGTCTTGACATGAACACCACTTCCTTCACAGGGATACGGGCATCGTCGATCCTGTCATCAAGGTCCTCCAGGCGGATGTGGAGATCGGGAGTGGTCATAAGGATCATATCGCCGCTCATCAGAAAGCTGTCTCTGCCCTGAACCCCGCTTTCTTCCCAATCTCGCTTCTTCAGAAGTTGGCCCTTCATGTTCACGGATGGTATATCTGTCTCGCTGCAGACCAAAAGAGTCTTTTCCCCGGCCATTTCCAACATCTGACTATCACAAATGAGATATAAAGCCCTTCCAATTCATGATGCTGTGTATCTCGAGAGTGCGACCATAAGAGAAAGAGCGTTGCTTCATCTTAACAGATTCCCAGACGTAAATCCCAGCGAATTGTTCAACATCCCGTTCGACCTCACACAGGACGGCATCGCATCGGTACTGGGCATATCGCGCGCACATGCATCGCTTGAACTCAAGAAACTGAAAGAAACAGGAAAGCTCGATTACTGGCAGGCACACATAAAAGGCTCCGGATCGAAGAGAAAGGCCTACTATCTTCTGCCGGAAGGCTTTGCAGAGGCCGAACTGCTCAGGAAGAGGTTCGAGACCTCAGGCATTGTGATCGATACTCTGCTGGACATGAAAAGATGCGACCCGGAGATAATGTGGGAGAACCTGAACGCAAAGGACAGGGAGACGTTCGGGCTGGCCTGCGTGTTCAGAGTTCCGATCCCGAGGAGAACGATCCCCGAGACGAGCTCCGGGGTCATACCTTCGGATTTCTACGGTATGCTGAGCATAAGCGATGCGGTCCGCAACAGATACCTGTCTTTGGCCGACCCAGAGAAATTGAAGGTCTGGCACAGCCGCGCCGCAGACTGGTGGATGGACAATGACAACGACGATCAGGATCAGGAAAGGCTTTTCCATCTGGTGAAGGCCGGAAGGAACACCGAAGCCTGCAAATTCATCCTGAGAAAATCAGAAGAGTTCCTGGAGAACCCAAACGAGGACCTTCATGCAACGATAAAGGAGATGACGATCATCCCGAAGTATGCGGAATCGGCTTACAAAATCAGGGCGAAGGTCGCATTGGACTGCGAGGATGTCGGCGATGCGCTTGCCTGTGCAGACATCCTTGCTGATTTCCTTACCTCCGATGCGGACCTCATAAGATCTGAGGCACTCATGCTGTCCGGCGATTCCGAAAAGGGATTCAGCACAGCCTCGGCCCTGTTTGAAAAGGATCCGTCGCCGAGAGCGGCCCTTATAGCAGCCAAATGCCTTTTCAGAATGGGAAAACATGACGAGGCATCAGCTTTTCTTACCAGGTCTTGCGAAGTGCTTTCGGACAACAACGATGCCACGAGGATAGATGACATCCTGTTTCTGAGGGCGGGAATCGCTTACGACAAAGGAAAGACGGATGAATGCCTCAGCTACTTAAGCAAAGCAAGAAAGGTCTCTAAAAAGGACCGGACCAAAGAAAGGATCGACGCTCTGACCAAGAACATAAAGAACGGCAAGGCCGTCAGATTCGACTGATCAGAAGACCGTGTTCTTCTTGAGGTCGTCCATATCCGAGATGTAGAGGTCCCGGATGTCCTTTATGTTCCACTTCAGCATGGCCAGCCTTTCGAATCCGAATCCCCATGCCAGCACAGGGTGCTTTACGCCGAAGGGTTCGACGACCTCGGGCCTGAATATGCCGGCGCCTCCGAGTTCCATCCATTTGCCGTTGAAGTAGACTTCAAGCTCCAAAGACGGTTCGGTGTACGGGAAATATGCCGGCCTTATCCGGATCTGATCGAAACCCATTCTTGAATAGAATTCTTTTATCATTGATATGAGCATGTTGAAATTCCCATTCTCGTCAATAACGATGCCTTCTATCTGGGTGAATTCCGGAAGGTGCGTGGAATCTATGGACTCCTTTCTGAATATCCTTGAGATGGAGAACGCTTTCTGAGGCGTGTCGGGATGTTCGGCTATGTACCTGATGCTGCTGACCGTGCTGTGCGTCCTAAGCAGAGCTGCTTCCGCCTTCTCCCTGCTCCATTCGCCTCCCCATCCCGTGGATCCGGTGTTCCCTCCTTTTTCGTGTATGTCCTTGACCTTCTGCACAAGGTCATCATCTTCCAGGTCCAGTCTGCTGGGGCTATCCAGATAGAACGTGTCCTGAAGATCCCTGGCCGGGTGGTCCTGGGGAGTGAAAAGTACATCAAGGTTCCAGAATGCCGGCTGGACGTACTCCGAGGACATCTCCGTGAAACCCATGTTCGTGAATAGTTGCCTTATCTCGTTCCCCAGCCTTGTGAGGGGATGTTTCTTTGCAGGAGTGACCGTTGGCGCGAATGTTCCAACATCATATTTTCTGAACTGAACATTCTCCCATTCTCCGCTTTGGATCAGGCGGTCTGTTATGTCCGTGACCTCTTCCTTCAGTTCTATCCCCGATGCGACCGCTTGCCTGCCTCCGCCGGTAAGGGTTATCGTCCTATCGGTGACTATCTTATCGCGGACCATGCCCTGCCTTCCTTTGAGATCCTTTATCAGCTTGGGGTCGGCCTCGCTCTCGGCTATCGGACCGGAGACCATCCTTTCAAGAAGGGCCTCGTCGTCCATCTTCGACTTTAACGCCGATCTGCCTTTATCCGTAAGTGCCAGGCACTTTGTTTCGCCTTCGATGGCCAGGTCTGCAAGGCCGTTCCTTCTGAGCCATCCTACAGCTATCTTGTCCTCTCCATCCGGCATTTTCTCGGATAGGACATTCATGTCAAGCTTCCCGCCTGACGAATCGATGATCGACAGGGCGCGTCTTTCGGGCAGTCCTTTCTCGACGACCGATGGGTCTGATATCTCGAAGAATTTTTGCACGTCCTCTTCGATGGACACCAGCCCCTTGGATGCCAGCCATGATGCCGCACCCATTATC
>JAISVN010000007.1 GCA_031271555.1 Candidatus Methanoplasma sp. | reverse complement strand
AGGGAGAACTCCAGATGCTGCGGCGCCGGAGGCGGTTACAAGAGCCAATACAACGACATGGCCGTGAACATCGCCGCCGAGAGGGTAAGGGATGCGGAGGAGACCGGTGCAGACATTCTTGTCACGTGCTGTCCGTTCTGCGTCGTGAACCTTACGCAGGGAGCCAAACAGATAGGCTCCAAGATAAAGGTCATGGACCTGGCAGAGATCCTTATGAAGGTCACGGCCCCCAAAGAAGAGGTCAAACCTGCAGACGATCAGAAGCCTGAGCCCAAAGCCAAGGCGTCCGAGCCTGTTGCAGCGGCCGAAGCTCCGAAGACCGAGCCTGCCGCAGTCCAGGTAGCCCCTAAGTCGACCGGTTTCAGAGAGGTGTCCGAACCGAAGATCGAAGCGCATGAGACACCTAAATCCACTGGCCTGATGGAGAAGGAATCCTTTGAAACGGATTCACAGGACGATGGAGAGGAGCTTTCAGATGATATCTGGACGGACAACTCTCCGGAAGCGCTTGTAAGGAGGGCTGCTTGGAACAAAGGCCTCAGATGCAGGAAGGATTACGGAGAGCACAACATACCTGTGGCATTCGTCAAGCCTAAGGTGGCCGTTTTCATACTTGCCGAAGGACAGGCTGATGCCGATGTGAAAAAGACCTTGGAAGAGGATGACTGGATAGTGCTGTCCTTCCTTGAGAAGGACATCACGGACGGAGAGGAGCAGGCCGTAGAGATCAAGGCGGCCGTCAAAGAGAACCTCAAAGCGCTCGGCAAGAAAAAGAAGAAGAGATAAACCATTTGCCGGGATCTCCCGGCATCTTCATTTTACAAAAAAAAGATGTCATTCGATATACTGAGTCCGGAACTTGTATCTGCTTTGAAAGAAAGAGGCATAACAAAGCCCACCGAACCTCAGGAAGACGTCATACCGAAGATTCTGTCAGGAAAGAATGTCCTGCTCGTGGCCCCCACCGGGATAGGGAAGACGGAGGCTGCGATGCTGCCCATCTTCGATTCGATATTCAGGACCAAAGGCAAGGCGGGCATACGCTGTCTTTACATCACGCCCCTCAGGGCCCTCAACAGGGACATGCTGAAGAGGATGGAGGATTACGGAGAAACGCTCGGGATATCTGTGGGCGTAAGGCACGGAGATACTTCGCAGGCTGAAAGGAACAAACAGTCGCAGAAGGCCCCCGAGATACTCATCACGACGCCTGAAACGCTGCAGGTGCTTTTCACCGGAAAGAGGCTTAGAGAGCATCTGAAGAACATCGAATGGGTCGTCATAGATGAGATACACGAACTGTCCAGCACCGAAAGGGGCGCACAGCTCGGCGTTGCGCTGGAAAGGCTGATAGAAGCCAGCGGAGAATACCAGAGGATAGGACTGTCGGCGACCGTAGGCGACGTGGATGACGTCAAAGAATTCCTTTCCGGCGCGGGCCGGGAGGTCGTCCTGTGCAAGCATGACACCCACAGGGAGTTCAGCATAGTGGTCGAATGCCCGGCCCCGGATGAGAATGATGCCATATTGAGGGACAGGCTGCAGAGCGACCCTGACATACTGGCCGTCATGAAGAGGGCAAGGGAATTGATCGAGGGTGGGAGGTCAACGCTGCTTTTCGTCAATACGCGAGAGACTGCGGAGTGGCTTGCGGCAAGATATCATCTCTGGGATGAGAACTTCTCGATCGAAGTGCACCACGGCTCCCTTTCCAAAGAGAACAGGATGGACATAGAGGATAAATTCAAGAACGGAGAGCTCAAGGCGGTCATAGCTACGTCCTCTTTGGAATTGGGCATCGACATAGGGTCTGCCGATCTCGTAATACAGTACAACTCGCCGAGAGAGGTGTCGAGGATGATACAGCGCGCAGGGCGTGCGGGACACAGGATAGGCGAGACGATTAAGTCCGTCATTCTTGCGACGGCGCCGGACGAGGTCGCCGAAGCCCTGGTGGTAGCAAGAAGGAGCGACGCGAAAGAGCTGGAGTATTTCAGAGGGCGGTCGAATCCTTTTACCGTGCTTGCTAACCAGCTCGTCGCCATGACCATGAGCGGCCGCATGGACAGGGATACGGCATATAAGATATTCAGGCGGTCGAATCCGTTCAGAACGCTTGCGCGCTCCGATATGGACGATGTGCTGGAGCAGCTGAAATCCATAAAGATGATATTCGAGGACGAGAACGGGTTCAGGCGCTCCAAGAAAGGGATGCAGTATTTCTACGACAACATATCAATGATACCCGATGAGAGGACGTACCTCATACGGGACATAAGCACAAGAGGCATAATCGGCACGCTGGACGAAAGCTTCGTAGCGTCCTTCGCAGAACCGTATGCCATGTTCATAGCCAAAGGCCGCACATGGAGGATAATAGAGATGAGGGAGGATGAACTCCTCGTCGAAGAGGCCAGGGACGTAGGGTCGGTCCCGTCCTGGGCAGGTTCTGACATACCTGTTCCCTTCGAGGTCGCCATGGAGGTCGGCAGGATGCGCCGCAAGATGAACCTGGACAGATACCCTGGCGACGGGAACTGTTACAAGAAGGTCGAAGAATACATCAGCGAGCAGAAAGAAAGATGGCCGGTACCATCCGATAACCTTGTGACGCTGGAGATCGGAGACAGATTGGCGATACTGAACTGCTGTTTCGGGAGCAGAGTGAACGAGACGTTCGGCAAGATATATTCCGCCCTGCTTACCGCCCGCCTGGGCGAAAGCATCGGAGTCTCGACGGATGCGTACCGCATAATACTAGAACTCCCCAGGAACGTTGACAAGAAGATCCTCGAAGACACGTTCAGGTCTATCAAGCCGGGGACGATAGAGGCCCTGGCCAGGATTACCATACTCAACTCCTCTTATCTGAAATGGCGCTTCGTGCATGTCGCAAAGAAATTCGGGATAATTGAGAAGGGGGCGGACCACCGCTTCATAAATTTCAACAGGCTGTTCGATCTCCATAAGGACACTCCTGCATACAACGAAGCGATAAACATGGTCCTGTGGGAGGACCTCGACATCAAGAACTCGGAGCTTATCGTGAAGATGCTTTCCGAAGGCCACATAAAGATGGAGATCAGCGGGGTATCCCCGATCGGTCTTGAAGGCATCGTGAGATCCAAAGAACTCATGCAGCCCGTCAGAGCGGACCACTCGATCCTCATGGCGCTGAAGAAGAGATTGGAAGAAGAGGTCCTGCACGCCTCGTGCCTGAACTGCACGAACCAATGGAGGGTGAGGGTGTCCGATGCGCCGCAGCGTTTCAGATGCTCCCGCTGCGGAGGCAATATGATCGCCCTTCTGAAGGGATATGAGCGTGAAAGCATCAAGAACATAAAGATGAAAGAGCGCAACGAACAGGAAAAGAAGGATGCGCTCAGGGTCTCCAGAAATGCTAATCTGGTGAACGAATACGGAAAGAGGGCTGCCATAGTGCTTGCCGGGAGAGGCATAGGGCCGGACAGCGCGTCGAGGATCCTGAGGAGCATGCATGTCGACGAGGATGATTTTCTGCGCGACATCATGAACGCAGAGATACTCTATGCAAAGAAAAAGCGTTTCTGGGACTGATCATATCCTGTTGCCTTTGACGGCAAATTCCGGCTTCTTCTCCTCTTCGCTTATCTCTTTGAGTTTGACATTCCTTGATGCAAGGAATCCTTTTGATACAATGTACACTTCTGAGGATGTGTCCCTCGAAGCATCCGGAGAATGTATCTTGACGGAGATGAACCTGGATTCCAGCTCTTTGACCAGAGAATCCATCATATCCCCCATGAACACCTTGACGACCATCTTTCCGCCTTTTCTCAGTATCCTGTCGCACACCGCAACGGCGTACATGGTCAGGTCTATGGATCTG
>JAISVN010000125.1 GCA_031271555.1 Candidatus Methanoplasma sp. | reverse complement strand
CGCAGTCAATGATATATGGGTGATAGGGGAGCTGTCGAATCTGAAAAAGTATCCATCCGGACATTATTATTTCACGCTCAAGGACAGCACCAGCGAGATACGCGGCGTGATGTTCAAACAATCTCGGGGAAGAATAGACTTCGAACCTTCGGACAACATGAAAGTGACGGCATTCGGACGCGTGGACATGTACGTCGAACGCGGTTCATATCAATTCATCGTGGAGACGATGCAGAGGTCAGGCGTCGGAGACCTTTATCTGGCGTACGAAGCGCTGAAGAAGAAACTCGAGGCGGAAGGTCTCTTCGAGCGGTCAAGGAAAAGAAGTCTTCCTCTGTATCCTAAGGTCATAGGGGTCGTCACATCGCCGACCGGCGCAGTCATACACGATATAATCACGACCTCCGGGCGGCTGTTCCCGGCAGACATACTTCTTTATCCCGCACAGGTCCAGGGCGAAGGTGCGGCGGAGTCCATAGTCAAAGGAATAAAAGCCCTGAACAAAGAGGGAGCCGACGTCATAATCGTCGGAAGAGGAGGCGGGTCGATAGAGGACCTGTGGGCATTCAACGAAGAGGCGGTGGCAAGAGCCATTGCAGCATCCGAAGTGCCGATAATATCTGCTGTCGGCCACGAGACCGATGTCACCATCGCCGACCTTGTGGCAGATGTGAGGGCACCCACGCCGACAGGGGCGGCAGAGATCGCCCTAAGGGACAGAAAAGAACTGATGAAACACCTGGATACGGATATGATAAGGATAAACAGGTCTCTGTCCGGCATATTGGACAGGATGCATTACAGGTTCAGGGTATTGGATTCCAAACTTGCACCCAAGCGTGCGGAGCAGAAGATATCATTGTACTCGATGAGACTCGATGAGATGCAATCGCGCATGAACTCCGCTCTGAAGGATAAGATAGAGGTCATGCGCAGAAGATTCATAAAATTGGACTCGGGGATGGACAGACACGTTCCAAGGATGGTAGAGAGCAGCAGAAAAGACCTGCTGAGATACTCTGAGATACTGGAGAGCATAAACCCGATGAAGGTCCTGGACAGAGGATATGCATTGATAACGGATGAATCGGGCAAAGCTTTGACATCTGCCGGAAAGATAGAAAAGGGGTCCGAAGTGAGGATACTGCTGAAGGACGGCAAAGCAGAAGCGGAGATCAGGAAAGTGGAGATGAGACAATGAAGGATAATGCAGAGGATATGACCTTTGAAGAGAGTCTGAAGACGTTAGAGCAGCTTGTGAATGAACTTGAGAATGGGAACCTGGATCTCGACAAAGCGATTGAGATATATGAGAGGGCGATAGTCCTGAGGGATCGTTGCAAAAAGATACTGGATGAATGCGACCGCAGGGTCCAGAAGATGATCGAGACCTCCGAAGGCGTGAAGAAAGAGGACTTCATCATTGAGTGATCCAAAGGGTGAAGTTATTCTTACGGGACCACTCCGTGGTCTCTTTGTAGAGATCGGTGCTCTCGAAATAATCCAGGCCGAACGCCAGCCTCAATGCGCCGCTCAGCTGACCGTCCTTCATGCCTCTGCTGTTGTAGGAGCCGAAGATCTCCGACAGGCCTATTGAGAGCACAGACACCGCATCATGCCCTCTTGCCGCTATCCAGGGGTCATCAAGGAGCTCCTCCTCTTCGGATATCAGATCAGCGAGCTCTTTCTTACTGTGGCTTTTGTTCATGGACTGCGAGAACACCTCATCGATCATCTTCCTGATGTCGATAGCAAGCGTCTTCCTGTTTATGAAGTACAAATGGTCCATATTCTTGAAATTCAATCCGAGTCTGTCCCTGGATGATATGAACATGAGGAGGCCGATGGGATACGTCGATCTTGCCAGGACGTCCCTGACCGCTCCATGTTCATTTTCGAAGGCTTCAAGAAGATCAAGGTCAGAGTATTCTGCCAGCACGGCATCCAATGCGCCCGTACTCATTATCATTGTCTCAAGGTCCCTTTTATCCGTAATGAATATCGGGGGCCTGTACGTCTTTCTGCACAATCTGTCAATGTCCGCATCAAGGATCCCGATGATCTTCTTGTCGTTGCGTCTGCCCCAGACCTCTGTGACAGACCTTCTTACATTGTCCTTGGAGTATGCAGATACGATCTTCACTTCGCCTCTGTCTATGAATTTGCTGTACAGCCGGCAATCGGTGACGCCTTCGACAACTACTATGGGTCCTTTATGAGCGGACCTGAGCATGGATATGTTGTTGGCAACGTCGGCAGATGTCAGGTTATCTATCATTTTCCACCCTCAGCTCAACAGACAGGTCCCAGTTGTCATGTATCACCTGAGGTGAATGTGTCGCTATGATCATATGAAGGTCGCGCAGCCTGGCGATGTCGGAGAACGTTTTTCCCAGGCTCTGCTGCCATGCCACATGAAGCGATATCTCCGGCTCGTCTATGATCACAAGCGATCCGCGTCCGGCCTCGAACAGAAGGAGATAGAACATTATCAGTATCTGTTTCTCCCCCGATGAGAGTTTGTTCAGGGGCAGGGCCGTACCGTTGTCCATCCTGACGCTCAGTATGTTGCTGTCATTGATGTATACATTCTTATTTGTCAGAAGATCGTTGATTATGTCCACGTAGACTATCGCAGATTCTGAGAGTTCGTAGTATTTGCCGACGTAACTCTCAAGGGATAATGCGAGGTTCTCATAATCCTGCCTGTATTCCATTATCTCGAACCTGGACGGAGGGAATCTGTATCCTGCAGGCATGTCCGGTTCGATCCCCACGCGTTTCATGAAATCAAGCTTTGCCTTCAGGTCCTTGGATTTGAATTCCAGCTCGGCATCCGAATATCTTTCGCCGTTCTTCTTGGCCGTGTTCTCGAGGTGGTTCTTTTCCTTTGCCTCTCTGAGTCTGTCCGCAAGGTCTTCCATGTAAAGTTCGAGCGAGGGTTTCAGGCCGCGCCTGTACGGCACCACCGTTCTGTCCGGCGATATGTAGAGGATATCCAAGATATGTTTCAGTTCTTCGACCGGTATCTCTTCCTCAAGCTCGTTCTTCTGCATCTGTATGAGGAGAGAATCGCCGCCGTTCTCCACGATGAGGGCGGTACCGTCATCGAATCTCAGGTCCATCCTTCGGAAGCTCACGCTTTTGATCTCATCGATGTTGCCTTTCAATATGTCGAAAATGAGTTTCATTACGGTAGATTTGCCGTATCCGTTGAGAGAATGTATGAACGTTATGTAGCCGTCGCTGAGGTTGATGTTGTAGTCATACTCGCCGAATAGGCCATACACAGAAAATCCTTTAAGCATCATAGACCAGATGTAATCGGAATGATGGTATATGACAATGCCGTTGTTCAATCTCAATGTTTATCTCCATTAAGCAGATACAAGCATGAGATGGACAAAGAGAAGGCGCTTAAAGGGATACAATCCAACATAATGAGCGGGAACAAAAAGCTTGCATCGGAGCAGATCGCGGGACTGGCCGACAACTTCTCCGACGATCCCTTCACGCTTTTGACGTGCGCATCCCTTCTGAAGGTCATAGAGGATGAGGACGGCGCCAGGAAAATGGCGGGGAGGATCCCCGGCAAGGTCAGCTCGGAAACCGGGTCAGGACTTGAAGTGTCCAAAGGGCTCATGGGTTTGGGGTTCTATTCTGAGGCTGAGATGATATTGTCCCGTCTTGATGATAATGAGGAGGTCCGCAGGGAGCGAATGCGGGCGCTCTCCGGCATGAAGAACTATGCCGAATCCTCAAAGATGTACGAACGCTTGGACGATCCGACACTGGAAGACACGATAATCATGATCGAAGCGGTGTCGGCAAGCGGCGAGCACGACCACTCCATAAAGCTGGCTGAAGAACTCATCGCCGAGGCACCTGATGATCTTAAAGTTCAGCGATGCTTCTGCGCCGCATTGTGCGCAGGAGGGAAATCAAAAGAGGCAGGCCGATTCGTAAAGGACATTTTGAAGAAGAGCAGATCGTCCTCGGATGCCAATGCGGTCGCGTCATATTATCTCTGGGTCGAGGGAAAGTCGACAAGCGCAGGTGCATATGCGACAAAAGCAGTTAAAGCGGATCCGAGCAACATCATAGCCATGGAGATACTGGCCTATTGCCTGGTCGAGAAGGGGAAGATCATGGAGGCCAAGACCGTTGCGGGGGCAATAAACGAGAAGGAGCCGGGCAATCCGGCCATCGTAAGGATACTGGACATGTGCAGGCTGGCAGGCTGATCAGTATTTTTTGCCGCCGGTAATCTCCCTGCTGCTTTTAAGATCGGATGCCAGATCCTTCCAGAATGTCCTTGTGAAGATGAGCAGCGCCATCACCACTTCCATACGCCCGACCCACATCAGGAACGACAGGAACAGTTTCGAAACGTCTCCCAGCTCCTCGAACGTGATGTCGCCGGTAATGGCCCCGGAAGTACTTATCGCAGAAACAGCCAGTCCGATGGATTCCATCACATCTATTCCGGGTTCCAACACAAGCAGCACTACCGTGGACACCGCCAGCGTTGTTATGAACATCATTATGACGACCATTGCGGACACGACCGTATCATCAGCGACAGAATGGCCGTCCATTCTAACATCCCTCACAGAGCGGGGATGGAACATCTTGTAGACGCCGTTGGTGATGTATGACTTTAGGATAAGGAGCCTGTAGACCTTTATTCCGCCGGATGTGGATCCCGACATGGAGCCGAAGATCATCAGTATCCACATTACCGTATAGGCCGCCAGAGGCCAGAACGATTCGTCTGCCAGGGTATACCCTGTTGTTGTGCCCATCGATACCGTCGTGAACACCACGGTCCAGACAGTTTCGCTCGCATCAAGGGCAAAGACATCCTCGGTGTTGACCAACAGGATCGCAAGAATGACCGCCGCGGCCGTA
>JAISVN010000160.1 GCA_031271555.1 Candidatus Methanoplasma sp. | reverse complement strand
GTTCTGCTGCCCTTCCTGCTCTCTGCTATCGCATAGAACTGCTCAATAGCATCGGCATAGGTCTTTCCCGGATTCTTCCTGAGCCATTGGATGAACTGCACATTGTACTTGAAGCCCTCTCCGATCTGGCTTTTGAAGAATGCCCTGTGCCTTTCGGAGCATGTTATGTTCTCTTCAATAAGCGTGTCCAGACTGAAAACGGCCGGCGGCTGCGATCTCTTCTCTTTCTTCACCGGCATCTCCCTGCCGGTTGAAAGGTAGTATGCGATCCTCTCAGTAAGGTCCGGCTTTCTGCCGTATGCGCTCAAGCCCACACTTTTACAGAAATCCATCAATTCAGACTTCAGATAGTAGTTGTTCCTGAACTCGTCCGGGCTCATTCCGATACGGATGTCGGGCCTTACCAATATATCACATCAAAAAACAAATTGAAAGAGGGTTGCCCCTCAGTTTCCTTAAAGTTTGCAGAGTTTCAGCAGAGAGTCCCACTTCCTGTCGACCTCTGCCTGCATCTTCTCGACGACCGGCGCCCATCTCTCTTCCTTGAGGTGGCTGAACCTGCCCTGGGAGTTTATCCAGTCCGTTATCGGCTTCTTCTCCAGTTTGCCGTCGGCTATCCTCTGGCTCTCTGCGGACAGTTTGTAGTCCGTGCCGTTCTCGACCTCGTACAGAGGCCATATGCAGGTCTCTGCGGCGAGTCTGGATATCTCCACGGTCTGGTCGGAAGCGAACCTCCATCCTCTCGGGCACGGCGCTATCGCGTTTATGAATGCCGGGCCGTTGATCTCAAAGGCCTTCTGCGACTTTGCGATCATGTCCCTCCATGCGTGCGGAGCTGCCTGGGCCACGTAGGGTATTCCATGGGCTGCCATTATCATGGTCATGTCCTTGGGGAATTCCTTCTTTCCGGGCATGACGCTGCCTGCCCACGATGTGGTCGTGGAGGCTCCCATGGCCGTTGCGCTCGATCTCTGGATACCGGTGTTCATGTACGCTTCGTTGTTGAGGCAGACGAACAGCATGTGGTGTCCCCTCTCCATGGCGCCGGAGAGCGCCTGGAGTCCGATGTCGTATGTTGCTCCGTCGCCTGCGAATGCGACGAACCTTATGTCCTCCTTTATCTTGCCCTGTCTTTTAAGGGACTGATAGGCGGTCTCGACGCCTGCGCATGTCGCCGCTCCGTTGCCGAATGCGGTGTGTATGTACGGTGTGTTCCATGATGTGAACGGGAATATGGTCGTCGAAACCTCGAAACATCCGGTGGCGCACGATACCACGACCTCTTTCTCGGTTCCCATGAGTATCTGCCTTGCGATTATCGATTCCGGACATCCGGCGCACAGCCTGTGTCCGCTTGCCAGCCTTACCGGCAGCTTGCTGAGATCCTTCAATGCCAACGAGCTCATTCTTTCACCCCCACATAATTGACCCTCTTTGCATTTCCGCTCTCCGCATCGTTGAAGACCGAAACGAAGTCCGACACCATCGTGTCCACTCCTCCGAGTCCGTAGATGAAGTTGTACATCTTCGGCATGTCGTCGTTCTCGAGTGCTGCGGCGACGACCTCAGGGAACATCGGACCGTATGATCCTATGCTGAGGTGTCTGTCCATGACTATTACCGTCTTCTTTCCTTTCATGAGCTTCGCGAGGTCTGCGACCGGCCACGGCCTGAACAGGCGAGGCATGGCCACTCCGACCTTCTTGCCTTCGCTGCGGAGCTGGTCGACCGCTTCCTTCATTGTTCCGAAGGATGATCCCAGTACTATCGCGATGCAGTCGGCGTCGTCGCACTTGTACTCTTCGACAACATTGTACTTCCTGCCGGAGACCTTCTCGAAGTCGCGGAATGCCTCTCTGGTGACTTCCAGCGCGTTCTCCATCGCAAGCACCGTCTGGTATTTGTGCGGGAAGTAGAACAGCGGACCGTCCATGAGGTTGTGAGATACGGGCTTCTTGACATCCAGAAGAGGATAGAGCGGCTTGTATTCTCCCACGTAATCTTTGACTGTCTTCTCATCGAGAGGCGTCATCCTCTCTATCGCGTGAGTCAATATGAAACCGTCAAGGTTCACGAGTCCGGGAAGCTGAACGTCGTGGTGTTCGCATATCCTCGGGGCTATGACGGATATGTCGTACGCCTCCTGGACATTCTCTGCGAACAGTGTGACCCATCCGCAGTCCCTTGCGCTCATAACGTCCCCGTGGTCGTTGTTGATGTTGATGGGTCCGCTGACGGCCCTGTTGGCGACTGCCATTATCATCGGGACCCTCATCGATGCCGCGATCGGCATCATCTCCCACATGTATGCCAGACCCTGCGATGCCGTTGCTGTGAACGTCCTCGCTCCGGCGGATGCGGATGTAACGCAGAGGGTCAGGGCGCTGTGCTCCGATTCGACGCACACGAACTCCGTTGACACCTCTCCGTTCGAAACGTATTCTGCGAATTTCTCAACTATTATGGTCTGAGGCGTGATCGGGTATGCCGCGCAGACATCCGGGTCCACCTGTTTCCAGGCGAGCGCGACTGCTGCGTCTCCGTTTATTGCGATATCTTTGCTCATGTTCACTCCTCCTTCATTTCTATTGCCTTCTTAGGGCATGCTTTTGCGCATATGCCGCATCCTTTGCAGTGCGACAGCTTTATCCCTTTGAGTTTCTCGTTCTCGACGAGTATGCTTCCGTCGGGGCAGTATATCCAGCATGTGAGGCAGTTTATGCACTTCTCCATGTCGATCACCGGAACGAGGCTTCTCCAGTCGCCGGTGTGGAACTTCTCTGAGTTGCCGGGTTCTATGACACGGTCTCCCATGACCAGATCCTTGTAGTTCGCCATCTTCGCCATCATTCCACCTCCTCGTATGCCCTTCTGAGCGCTTTCAGGTTCTGCAGGATGACGGCCTCTTTGAGTTTTCCTTCCAGTTTTGCCCTTACCTGCCCTTCCATCTCTTCGTAGCTGATGATCGGCCTTATCTTAGCCAGTGCGCCGAGCATCGATGTGTTCGCCATCGGGCGGCCGATCTCCTCGGTGGATATCCTGGTCGCATCAACGGCGTGGCATTCTGCGGTCGTGCCTATTGCTTTCTGAAGTTCCGCGGATGTTCCGGGATAGTTCACGATTATCGCGCCTCCTTCCTTCAGGCCGCTTGCCACGTGCACCTTTCCTATAAGGGACGGGTCCACTACTATGACGATATCAGGTTCATAGACCTGAGTGTGTACTCTGATCGGATTTTCGGATATCCTTGCGAACGCCCTTATCGGGGCCCCCATTCTCTCGGGTCCGAACTCCGGGAACGCCTTGACGTATTTTCCCGAATGGATTGCCGCCTCTGCAATGATCTCATTGGCAGTGACAACACCCTGACCCCCTCTTCCGTGCCAACATATTTCAGTATCCATGTCGAATCAACTAAAAACAAGGAATACTGATATCTGATTTAAACCCTTCCTTGATTTTTTCGATAAAATAATCTTTTTTGTTTCCTCTTTGCTATTAATCATATTTTTTTCTTGATTTTATGCGAATAATACCGATATTATTTCGAAATTCGAATTATTTCAACGAAAAACCATCCTACGCTGCCATTATAAAGTTACCAAAAATTTGGTATGTCTAAAAAAAGATATTATAATGAAACCAATACCGATACCATTGAGTAGGGCAGCGGTCCTGCGCTAAAAAATTCTTCCAAGAGTGTAATTACCATGGACAAGAAGATAGTAGATGTCAACGAGCTGCGAGTGGATGATGTACCCTACGTGGGCGGCAAGGGAGCAAACCTTGGCGAACTAACGTCGGCCGGCTTCCCGGTCCCGGGGGCGTTCGTCCTTACCACCGTTGCCTATGATTATTTTATGGATAAAAGCAAGATCCTTTCCCAGGTGGAAAAGGAGCTTGAAAGCATTGACAGGTCGTCCGATCAGAGCCTTACAGATGCCTCCAAGCGCATAAGGGCGCTTTTCGAGACCTATGACATACCAGACGACCTGAAGAAGGACATCGTCTCCTGCTACAGGATGATAGTCCCTAAGAAAGAGAAGGGCTTCGTGGCCGTCAGATCGAGCGCCACGGCCGAGGACCTTCCGGATGCCAGTTTCGCCGGCCAGCAGGAGACGTACCTCAACGTCGCCGACGAAGAGGACCTGTTCGACAAGATACGCAAATGCTGGTCGTCCCTGTTCACCGCAAGGGCGATAGCCTACAGAGAGAAGCAGGGATATGCCCACAGCGACGTCAAGCTCGCAGTCGTGATACAGAAGATGGTGAACTCCGACGTGTCCGGAATAATGTTCACGGTCGATCCGCACAGCGGGGCCAAGAACATAATCATCGAGGCCGGTTACGGGCTCGGAGAGGCCATTGTCGGCGGAGAGGTCACCCCTGATACATATGTTATAGACAAGTCCAAGATGACGATAACCAAGAAGAGGATATCTACTCAGAAATGGAAGTACATCAGAGGTCCTAGCGGCGGATGCCTCAAAGACGACGTGTCCGACGGAGAGGAAAAGAAACAGAAGATCGACGACGCCCGCATCCTGGAGATAGCGGAGATCGGCCGCCAGGTGGAGATACACTACCAGAAACCCATGGATATGGAATGGTGCATAGAGAACGGCAAAGCCTATCTTGTTCAGGCAAGGCCGATAACGGCGGTCGGATGCTCCGGCGGATCCGGAGAGAACGGCGCTTCGAGCGAGGACATAATACTTAC
Organism: Candidatus Methanoplasma sp.; assembly: GCA_031271555.1. GTDB lineage: Archaea > Thermoplasmatota > Thermoplasmata > Methanomassiliicoccales > Methanomethylophilaceae > Methanoplasma. The sequence continues at coordinate 3,821 of JAISVN010000160.1, read as the reverse complement.
GGGATTGGGCGCAAGCCCCGGCCTGGCAACAGGCACTGTCAGGATCTACGACGAGAGCATGAGCCTCGATGTGGTCAAGGACGGGGATGTGCTCGTCACGAAGATGACAATGCCGGACATGGTCCCTGCCATGAGCAGGTCCGTCGCAATAGTCACCGACGAAGGCGGAATGACATGCCACGCTGCGATAATATCAAGGGAGTTGGGAACGCCCTGCATAGTCGGTACGGGACATGCGACCGATTCGCTCAGTGACGGCGACACCATTACCGTTGACGGTACTACCGGAACCGTCTACAGAGGAGCGATCAAGAAGAAGGAGGAAACGAGCACTCCGGCCGCCATAGGCGCGGCTGCTGAGTTTGTTCCCATCACCGGGACCAAGGTCATGGTTAACATGAGCATGCCCACCAAAGCGGAGGATGTTGCGAAGCTCCCCTGCGACGGCGTCGGCCTGATGAGAAGCGAGTTCCTTTTCACCAACTACGTTGGAGAGCACCCGTGCGCCGTCATTGACGACGGAAGGGCCGAAGAGCTCATCGACAAACTCGCAGAAGGCATATCCAAGGTCGCAAGGGCGTTCTATCCAAGGCCTGTGATCCTCAGGACCTCCGACTTCAAGACGAACGAGTACCGCGACATGAAAGGCGGCGTGGATTACGAGCCGAACGAAGAGAACCCGATGATCGGATGGAGAGGATGCTCAAGATACGTCTCCGAAAGCTACAGGGAAGCCTTCATGTGCGAATTGAGAGCGATCAAGAGGGTTCGCGACGATCTCGGCCTGAAGAACCTGCACGTCATGCTGCCGTTCGTAAGGACGATACCCGAAGTCGAGGACATAATCGCCATGATGACGAGCGTAGGCCTCAGGAGAGGGCTCGACTTCAAGCTGTATTTCATGGCGGAGGTCCCGGTCAACATATTCATGGCCGAGGAGTTCTGCAAGTACTGCGATGCGTTCTCGATAGGTTCCAACGACTTGACTCAGCTCACACTTGGATGCGACAGGGATTCCGATATACTCGGGCGCATGGGTTACTTCGACGAGAGGAACCCGGGCGTCAAAGCGGCCATATCCCAGCTCATCAGGGTCGCCCACAAGAACGGCAAGGCCGTAGGAATATGCGGCCAGGGCCCATCGGTGTATCCGGAGTTCGCAGAGTTCCTTGTAGAAGAGGGCATAGATTCTATATCCCTCAATCCCGACACGTTCGTCAAGACCAAGAGGAACATTGCCTCGGCTGAGCAGAGGATACTGCTGAAAGGTCTCAGGGAGCTCAAGGACAAACAATGATCATGGATGGTAGACATCCGAGCTTTCTATGAGCCTCTCGTTCAGGCCGTTGGCCTGTTCCTGAGGCAGAAGCATGGTTGTCACTTCCATGAACGGGTGCTTCGCACCCTCTATTATCTTTACATCATTGAGGGTCTTCAGACCCCATCTTTCCGCCGTCTTCTCCAGCCCGAGCCTGACGTTGAGGTCGTTCGGCTCCAGGACGATCGCGTTGAATGTAGCGAGACCGAGCTTCTGAGCGGCCATTATCCTGTGGTGGCCGTCGACCACCAGATAGCCGTTCCTTCTTTTTATCACGATCAGAGGCTCGTTCAGCCCTCTCTTTATCTCGTACTGTCTCCCGATCAGCTCGTCCATATAGACCTCTTTCTGCGTCGGTATTAGCTCGTTGATGGGGATCTCCTGATTGGATATCTTCAGCCTTATTCCGTTCTGCTGTTCCAGAAGGTTCTTCACGGACATGACCTTCCCCGGCCTCGACTTCTCTATCTGCGACCTTACGATATCTATGTTGGAGATTATCCCTACCAGCTTCTTCTCATCGTTGACTACTGGAAGATTCCTCAATCCGTATCTGAAAAGTATCCTTGTCGCATCATCGGTGGACATGGACGGTATGGCGCAGAGGGTCCCGCGGCCCATGACCTCCCTCATCTTCGCATCCGGCCTGTCTATGTGCTTAAGCAGCTCCTTCGCAGAGACATACCCAAGAAGATACTCGTTCTCGACTATGGGGAATCCGTGGAAACTGGAATGGATCAGTTTATCTCTTACCTGACTCACGGTCATGTCCGGCGTTACGGTCTGGACATTCCGTATCATGTAGTCTGCTACGATCGGGGCTGCCATCTTATCATTACCTTATGCCAGAAGGTAATGAAAAACCCTTTGTATATTCGACAATGGTCGATGAGTATGCCGTATGGACATTTTCCAACATGGCACACGCATCACATTCGTGGATTTCTATAATGAAAATAATGTGCGTAATATTATTAACTCAATACGTCTTAAGCAGTAATACAAAAGACCGTTAAAGTAATAACGGAGGTAAAATTATGAAAAAACAAATTGCACTTATTGCCGTATTGACACTCACTGCAGCAGGGTTTCTCGGCATCGCTGCCGACTCATCCGATGCGGCGGGTTTCGATATAACCGATGGTACAGGGAGGACCTTCCACTACGACCAGCCGTCAGAACACATCGTCGTAGCCGGATTCGCCGTGACGCTGACGATGATCGACCTTGGTTTCGCAGATAAGATCGTGGCCACAGACACCTACGGAGGTTATGATTACTATAAAGAGCCGAAGTTAGAAGTAATAAAGGATCTGCCAAGCATTGGTTCTATCGGTTCAGCGGCAAATAACGAGAACATAATAGCTCAGCTTGTCCAGTGGGTCGAGGATAAGACCCTCTCGCTTGACGATACCATCGTTTTTACAACTTACGTGACGAACGGCGCTGTTCTGCGTGCAGAACTTGACAAACGCGGATTCGAACACGTCCTGATGTGGGGATCCATATCCGAATACGGCAAGATAGCGGATATGGTCGATACGTTGTCCATGGCAATGTCAGGGAAGAAGTCCACCGTGGCCGAGGACATGAGGCTGGCTCAGAGCACCGTATCTGAGAAGACAGAAGGAGTTGCCAAAGAAGATGCGATATTCGTTTGGTGGTCCGCTTCAGTAGGCTTTAAGGTGGGTAAGTCGGGATCGCTTGCCGTGTCCCTCATCGAGGCGGCTGGCGGCAGGAGTCTCGGACAAAGCACCGGAAGCGGTTCCACATACGGGGACCAGAACACGATAATACAGCTGCTGGAGAGCAACCGCGATGCATTGGTACTTCTTGACAGCAGTTATGTGAAAGCTCATGGTGCAGAGAAGTTCAGGAATGATGTTTTGAACGGGGACAAAGAAATAAAGATACTTCCTATGGAACAGACATGGAACAACTATTGTCCTGAGTCTGCAGATGGCCTTTGGGCAATAGCCGGCGCATTATACCCTGACATCTTCGGCGGCGAGGACCGCCCAATCTCGAATAGTGGCAGCGACAACCCAAATGTCATATTGTACTCTATCGCAGGCATAGTCATTGTTGCGATAGTTATCGGGGCATTTTTTGTTCTGAGAAGACCGTAAACATATTATCTCTTGGGGCTTGTCCCCTTTTTAATATCTTTATGAGGGCAGATAAATGGATAAAAAAATCAAAATCATAGCCATCATTATTCTGCTCTCGTTCATGCTTGCGGCATCGATATTGCTGGACCTGTCCTGGGCACCAAGGTCCCTATCCCTGGGAGAGGTGTTGGATGCGTTGCTCGGTAACGGTACATGGGGAAATGAGATAATAGTAAGGGACTGGAACGCCCCGCGCGTTTTATTCGGCATATTTGTAGGTGCTGCACTTGGTGTTACCGGAGGGGTCATGCAGGCCATATTCCGAAATCCTCTTGCCTCCCCTTACCTTCTTGGATTGTCTTCCGGTGCGTCGCTTGGCGCCGCGATAGCTA
>JAISVN010000048.1 GCA_031271555.1 Candidatus Methanoplasma sp. | reverse complement strand
GACTCATCCTCCTTTGATATTGCGTAGCGTTTCTTCAGCGCGGCCTTCTGCACCTCGTACAGGTCGTGGCAGGCGCCGAATGCGAGGTCGATGGCTTTATCGAACTCTTTCCTGGTCATGTTGCCGTCCATCTGGAGCAAAACTATCTCGTCCGTTGAAGGAACGATGGCGATCGGAACATCCGCCTCTCCGTAGTTATCCTCTTCTTTGTTGAGGTCCAGGAGCACGTGCCCGTCCGCTTTACCGGCTGCGATGGCCGGGACTATGTCGCGCATGGGTATTCCCGCATCTGCGAGTGCGACGGATGCGGCGGTCAGACCCGCGCATCTCGTTCCCGCGTTTGCCTGAAGTATCTCTATGTACACATCTATGGATGCGCGCGGATAGAGTTCCGTCAGGACCACTTTCTCAAGGGCCTCGGCGATGATCTTCGAGATCTCGATGGACCTCCTGTCCGGGCCGGGCCTCTTCCTGTCGCTGACGGAGAACGCCTGCATGTTGTATTTGCACTGGATGATCGCCTTCGTCGGGTCCTGAAGATGCCTGGGGTGGCACTCCCTCGGTCCGTAGACCGCCGCAAGGACCTTGTTCTTCCCTATCTCCAAATACGCGGATCCGTCAGCGTTGCTGAGGACCCCTGCTTCAATGTGAACAGGCCTGTGTTCGCTGGCTTTCCTTCCGTCGATCCTCATGCCTTTCTTGTCAACTAATACCATATCGGTTTGTCCGCTCATCAATAATCCTCCCCGTCATCTTCTTCCTTTTCCGGGAGTTTGTTCTTAATAAAGTTTTCAACCCTCTCTGTGAGGTTGCTGCTCTGGGCCTCTTTCTCGATCATCTTGATGGCCTCGACAGCGACAGTTGCATTCTCATCGTCGCCGTCTATCCATATCCTTCCGTTCTGCCCTACGAATATGCGGCAGTCGGTCAGGTTCTTGATCATCTGTATCATCGAGCCGCTCTTGCCGATGACCCTTGAGACCTTTGAGTGCGGTATCTCTACGAGCTGCCCGCCCTCGATCCTTCTCAGGCCGGAATCCTTCATCGTGACCTGTATCTTCTTGCTCTCATCGACCATGAGTATCTTCAGCATGACGACGTTCCCTACGTTCAGGTATTTCGACGTGTCTCCGAACTCCACTTTCCACGGCACTTCATTTACGTGCAGAGGCGCAGGGTACGGCGCGTTTATGTCGACAAGCCAGTTGGAAGGGCCTATGTCCTCGATTATTCCGATCACAGTGTCTCCCGTAGTGGGCATGTAGCGTCCTCCCAGAGGGATCACGCTCACCGTGTCCTGATATACGTTCTTGACGCCCAATACTCCGGCATAAACTTTGCCGTCGAGCATATATGCGTTGTTACCTGCATCCATCCCGCTGTCATCCAGCAGGTCTCCCGGAACCACTATCTCTCGCGTGGGTCTGGCGTTTCTTTTTTCCATTTTATCACTTCTCTTGAATGTAAATCAAATCAATTTTACCGATGCTGCGCCTTTTGTCTTGTGTTTGAGTTTCTCCGTCAGTTCAGGCACCAGCCCTGCCGGCAGTTCCATCAGCCCGATCCACGAGCCGTCCGCTGCCCACTCTTCCCTTTCGATCAGGCCGTAGTGTATCATGTCATCGAAGCATCTTCCGTAGTCCTCGCCTTTGAGCTTTATGGCTATCTTGCTCTTCTCAAAGCGTATCGGTATGAGAGGGCGCAGGAGCTTCATGGCCTCCTCGATCTCCTTGTCCAGAGGTTTGAATGGATCCACGTGGAATTTCACTTCTTCCAGAGCGAGTTCGATCCTAACATAGGGGTGCGGGAGCTTCGTCTGAGGGTTTATGGCGTTGGTCGCGATGTAGTTGACCACCTGATGTCTTTTCGCCTCCAGCATCTCCTTGCGCTGTTCGGCGGTCATCTGGACCTCGCCCTTCTCGATGATCTTCTTCGCTATCTCGGATATGTCATCCGTGCCGAAGACCTCTCTGATCTTCTCTTCGGCGGGCCTGGTCCCCTTCCCGGAGTTCTTGAACACGTCCTCTACCGCAAGATAGTCCACAAGATCGACCTTCTTGCCTTGCTTGAGGAAATTCATGACCGCAGGGTCAAGGAGTATCTCGAATGTCTCTCCGTGGCTCTCCAGCCTTGCGATTATTGCGTCATCGAGGTTGACCATGAGATCGCCGTCAGACCTTGCTGATCAGTTTGGCGATCTCGGACTCAGAGAGTCTTCTGAACTTCTTGCCCTTCTCGACCACTCCGATCTCTACCGACTCCGGGGACAGTTTGTCCTCCGTTGCCGTGCTGAGCGCTTTGAGCCCGAGCTTTGCGGCAGCGTCGAAAGACATACCGTCCGCGAACTCCTTCTCGAAGATGTCCATGACCACGGGCCTTCCGGATCCGATGCTTGTCGCTTTGTATGCCACAAGCGCTCCGGAGGGGTCCGTTTCGAAGAGGTGTATGCCGAGGTCGTCCACGCCTGCTACCAGAAGCGCCACACCGAACGGGCGTCCGCCGCCGTATTGGGTGTAGTTCTGCTTGTAGTCGCATACGTTCTTGACCAAAAGTTCGACCGCTATGTTCTCGTTGTATGTGATCTTGTGCCTCTGAGCGTTCTTCCTGGCCTCGTCTATGAGGACCCTCGCATCGGCCACAAGTCCGGATGTGGCGCATCCGATGTAATCGTCAACATCGTATATCTTCTCGATCGAGCTTGGCTCGACGAGTCTGCTGGACAGTCTCTTGTCCACCATAAGTATGACCCCGTTCTTGAATTTCAGTCCGATCGTGGTCGTGCCTTTCTTGACTGCCTCGCGGGCGTACTCTACCTGAAACAACCTTCCGTCAGGGGAGAATACCGTTATCCCCCTGTCGTATGCCATCTGTGCTTGTCCTGGTTGCATTTATCGTTCTCCCCTTTGTACAGGGAACACTAATCGCACCCCACTATATATTGGTTTACAGACGCGCGGGTCCTTAGTTAGGCTTTCTCTTCGGGGTCTTCAGGATGGGATATTCGTCCCTTAGGGTCCTCAGGGTCCCGGATGTCCGGAGTGGGACCGAAGACGGGTCGGCCAGGGACATGACGGAGGCGGTCTCCTCCCGTTTATCGGGGGAGCATCTCAGGATCGCCATCCCCGATGCGCATTGGACTATGTACGGAGGGTCTGCGGCAATTGACCGGAACCCTCTGATCAGGGACTCCTTGGTCACGTCCGGTGATGTGGAGAATGCGATGTACCTCCTCCTGCCGCGTTTGCTTTTGACGACCATCGTATCGGCTCCCCGATTCACTTCTGCTCTTTGTAGATTTTCATCGTTACGCTTTCGTAGACCGCGCCGCATTTCTTGCAGACTGGCTTGTCTGTATCGACCGTGCCGCCACATTTGCACACGAATGTCTCATCCTTTTTGGGTATGACCGCACCGCAGTCGCAGATGCTGCCTTTCATGAACCTTCCGCATACCGGGCACCGTGTTCTCTCCGGCTCCCTTACCTCCATGGATCCGTATCCGGCACCGCAGTAAGGGCATGAGCCGGTCGGCTTCGCACAGGCATCGTGGAACATCTTGCCGCATGCGCACTTCGCTATCGGGTCCGCATCGATCTTGCCGTAGCATATGTCACACTTCTTCTCGTCCTCTCCCTCATCCAAAAATGTTGTAGATTTTTTCTTGGATTTCCCCGTAAGCCTACCGCGGAGGTTATACTTGGCCTCCAGGTAGCCCTGGATGATAAATACAATGGCTATGGCTATGACCAGTAGCACCACAATAGCCAGAGGAATGATAGTGTTTACGATGTCCATGATACTATTAATAAAGCTTATCCTTTTAATACTTCTTGTGTAAGAATTTGAGGATATCCTACATAACATACTAATTTATTTTTCGTATGCGTTTTACATACTTGTTATTTGGTTGAATTACCGTTTAATGAAACATCTATTTCTTTAGTATGAAATTATGTCTGGCTATTAGAAAAATCATCTAATCCCGAATGGGTAGTTGTGCTTTTTAGTTTTTCATAAAAAGGATTTATTCTAATGCACTTTTGCTATTTTAAACATTACGTAGTAAGGACTTTAAAATGAAAAATTATCTCCCAAAATATTCCAATAATTAAATTGGTATAAAATCGGAGGCAAGAATTTGACGAAATCAGCATTAGTTATCGGCGGAGGCATCGCAGGTATACAGGCATCGTTGGACCTTGCAGACAGAGACATACACGTCTATCTGGTGGAGAAACTCCCCACGATCGGCGGAACGATGTCCCGTCTCGACAAGACATTCCCGACGAACGACTGTTCTGCATGTATCCTTTCGCCAAAGATGGCGGACTGTATCGGTCACCCGAACATAACGACACTGACCTTCCACGAGGTAATGAAAGTGGAGGGCAAGGCGGGAGACTTCAAGGTCACGGTCAAAAAGAAAGCAAGATATGTGGACCCCTCAAACTGTACCGCATGCGGAGACTGTCTCGCAAAGTGTCCCTCAAAAGGAATACCGGACGAGTTCGAGTACAACCTGGCCACCAGGAGGGCGATATACATACCCCACGCACAGGCAGTGCCGAGGGTAGCAATCATAGACGCGGCCAACTGTAAGAAGATACAGGAGGACAAGTGCGGTGTGTGCGCCAAGATCTGTCAGAAAAAGGCGATCAGCTACGAGGACAAGGACGAGGAGATCCAGATCGAGGTCGGCTCAATAATCGCCGCACCCGGATTCAAGGCATGGAGCGCCGATGTCGCAACGGAATACGGCTACGGCAGGTTCAAGAACGTCGTCACAGCACTCGAGTTCGAGAGGATGATGTGCGCATCAGGCCCCGAGAGAGGACACATAACGGTTCCGTCCTCGCACGAAGAGCCCAAGAAGATAGCCTTCATACAGTGCTGCGGTTCGAGATCCGAGAAGAAAGACTGGAAGAAGTACTGTTCATCCGTCTGCTGTATGTACGCAACGAAACAGGCAATGATCACAAAAGAGCATGCCAACGTCCAGGAGGACATATTCTTCATGGACATAAGATCCTACGGAAAGGAGTTCGAGGCCTACATAGACAGGGCCCAGAAAGAGTACGGCATAAGGATGCACAGGTCAGCCCGTGTATCGAACGTCGACGAGGACCCTGAGACAAAGAAACTCATAGTCAACTTCACCAACTCCGATGGTGAGGGAGCATCCGAGGAATACGACATCGTCGTACTCTCGATAGGTCTCAACCCGCCGGAAGATGCAGAGAAACTCGCCAAGATCCTTGGAATAGAGCTCAACGAGTTCGGATTCTGTAAGACGAACGTGTACAACCCCCTGAACACGACGAAAGAAGGTATCTTCGTCACAGGTGCGTTCGCAGCTCCGAAGGACATCCCGACATCCGTCGCAGAGGCGAGCGGATCCGCAGGAAAGGCCGGAGCATACATAGTCGACGACAAATTCATCCCGCGCGCTCCGAAGGAGTACCCCGCGGAGAAGGACGTAGAAGGAAAGGAGCCCCGCATAGGAGTTTGGGTCTGCCACTGCGGTATCAACATCGGATCTGTGGTCGACGTCCCCGCAGTAGCGGAATACGCGAAATCCCTGCCGAACGTAGTGCTTTCCAGGCAATCCCAGTACGCATGCGCACAGGACTGCCTTGAAGAGATATCGAGAGCAATACAGGAGGACGACCTGAACAGAGTGGTCGTGGCATCCTGTACGCCCAGGACCCACGAGCCCCTCTTCAGAGAGGCATGCAGGGACGGAGGCCTGAACAAATACCTGTTCAACATGGCCAACATCCGTGACCAGTGCTCATGGATCCACATGCACGCCCGCGAGGCAGCGACCGAGAAAGCAAAGGACCTCCTCAGGATGGCCATCGCTAAAGCGGCCCTCCTGGAACCGCTGGTCGGTTCAGAGATAGCTGTCACGAAGTCCGCCGCCGTCATAGGCGGAGGAATAACCGGAATGACGGCTGCGCTCGACATAGCGGCCCAGGGAATACCCGTTCACATAATAGAGAAGAAGAAGGAGCTCGGAGGATTCGTGCTCAACTTCCACCACAAAGAGGACGGAAAGGATGTCGCAGAGTTCGTGAAGGACCTCATAGCCAAGGTCGAGGCCAACAAGAACATCACCGTGCACACGGGAGCGACAGTCAAGGACATACCTGGATTCGTTGGTAACTTCAAGGTCATCGCAGACGGATGCGAAGAGATCTCCGTCGGAGCTATACTCTTCGCAACAGGAGCGGCACAGTACAACCCGTCCGAGTACAACTACGGAAGGGACAAGAAGGTAATGACGCACCTCGAGGTCGAGAGCGCTCTCGCAGACGGCAGCTTCAAAGGGAAGAATGTCGCCTTCATACAGTGCGTAGGCTCGAGGAACGACACCGTGAAGTACTGTTCCCGTGTCTGCTGTGCAGGTTCGCTGCGCAATGCGATCCAGATAAAGATGAAGGACCCCACGGCGAACGTGACCATCATCCACAAGGACATCAGGACATACGGATTCCGCGAGGAGCTTTACAACAAAGCATCAAGCCTGGGAGTCAAATTCCTGAGGTACAGCGTTGACGGTGCCATGCCCGACTACACCGGCGATGTCGTCAAAGCGCACGACACGATACTCGGAAGGGACATCGAGATACCCGTCGACACGCTTGTGCTCGCGGCAGGACTGAACCCCATACGCGAAGAGAAGGAAGAACTGGCCAAGATGGTCAAGGTCCCGATAAGCAAGGACGGATTCTTCTTCGAGGCCCACCAGAAGCTCAGGCCCGTAGACTTCGCCACAGAGGGTGTCTACGTTGCAGGTACAGCGCACTGGCCCAAATTCATGGACGAGTGCATAGCCCAGGGATCCGGTGCAGCGGCAAGGATGCTGACCACAATATCCAAGGACAAGCTGATCTCCGAAGGCATAGTCGCTGTTTCCAACCCGGACCTTTGCGACGGATGCGGAATCTGCGAAGGATGCTGCGACTACAATGCAATAACCATTGTGACCGGAGAGGACGGAAGGCTCAAGAGCAATGTGAACCCCGGTCTCTGTAAGGGATGCGGCTCGTGCGTGGCATCATGCCCGGCGGCAGCCATGGAGCAGAGAGGATTCAGGAACAAGCAGATAATCGCAGAGATCGACGCATTGTTCAACAAGGCGGGAGCGTGATTAAGATGTCAGAATTTGAACCTAAGATTGTAGCGTTCTGTTGCAACTGGTGCTCGTACGCAGGAGCGGACGGAGCAGGCGTCGCAAGACTCCAGATGCCCACGAACTTCCGCATCATAAGGACGATGTGCTCGGCAAGGGTCGACCCTGAGTTCATACTCAGGTCGCTGGCCAAAGGCGCAGACGGAGTCATAGTGCTCGGCTGCCACCCGGCAGACTGCCACTACATCGGCGGAAACTACAGGGCAAGAAGAAGAATAGCACTGGTCAGAATGGTGCTTGAGCAGTACGGATTCGACCCGAAGAGGCTGAAGCTCGAATGGGTCTCGGCATCAGAGGGAGAGAAATTCCAGAAGACGCTGACCGAGTTCGTCGAGACGATCAAGACCCTCGGACCCACACCGCTGCAGCAGGAGGATGAGTAAATGTCGTTCTTTGACAGATTCAGAAAGAACAAGGCCGCTGAGCCTAAGAAAGAGGAGCCGAAGAAGGCTGCCGCACCGGTCAGCAAAGCACCGGCACCTGCCCCCAAGGAAGAAGGACAGTGCTGGACCAAGACGGATGCTACCGTACAGGCTGCGCTGCTTCCGGCAGCAGAACTCGGAGAACTCCTTCCCGGAGCACCCCCCGGAGGCAAGTTCAACCTTGCGATATACTGGGCAGCTGCCTGCGGAGGATGCGATGTGTCGATCCTCGACATCAACGAGAGGATACTGACCGTCGGAGACATGGCGAACATCGTCATGTGGCCGATAGCAGCCGACGGAAAAGAGCATGACATAGCCGAGATGGAGGACGGTTCAATAACCGTTTCCATAATATCGGGTGCGGTCAGGAACACCGAGAACGAGCACATGGTGAAACTTCTGAGGCAGAAGTCGGTCATCGTGGTCTCCTACGGATCCTGCGCATGCTTCGGAGGATCTCCGGCGCTTGCAAACCTCGTACCCGGCGGAGCAAAGGAACTGCTCGACTACGCGTACACGAAAGTGCCCACGACGGCCAACTTCCAGGCGGACTACCATAAAGGCGCACCCGTCATGCCGCAGAACAAGTACGGCGCACCCGAGGGAGAACTCACCCTCCCCGTGCTGTTCGACACGGTCAAGACGCTCGACCAGGTCATCGATGTGGACTACTACGTCCCCGGATGCCCGCCGATGCAGGAGTCCATCTCCTACATGCTGAAAGCGGTCGCCGACTTCGCATACAACGGCGTTGCTCTGCCCCCCAAGGGAACCAACATCGGAGTGGTCACAAAGACGCTCTGCGAGCAGTGCCACAGGCGCAAGGAGTACAGAAGGATAACAAAGATCGTAGAACCCCACGAGATAGACGTGGACCCCGAACTCTGTCTGATGGACCAGGGAATACTGTGCCTCGGACCGGCAACTGTGGGAGGCTGCAACGCAAAATGCACAAAGGCCGGACAGCCGTGCCGCGGATGCTACGGACCGACCGCAGCAGTTCAGGAGCAGGGAGCCAGCGCCCTTACGGCGATAGCATCGCTGTTCCCGGTGCTGGATGACGACGCGACCATGGAAGAAGGCAAGATCATAGACATCATGTCAACGGTCAAGGACCCGCTCGGATACTTCTACGCATTCACAATGGGAAAATCTCTGATCAAGAGATCGGTTTCCGAAAAGGGAGGTAAGTAAAATGACAGGCCCAGTTATATGGGATGATAAGAAAAAGGTCACCACGAACAGGGTGACCGTGGACCCCATAACACGTCTCGAGGGTCACGGAAAGATAGAGATATTCCTTGACGACTCAGGAAACGTCAGCAACGCATACTGGCAGGTCCCCGAGGTAAGAGGATTCGAGAGATTCTGCATCGGAAGGAAGGTAACAGAGCTCAACCAGATAACCGCAAGACTCTGCGGTGTCTGTCCCGGAGCCCACCACCTGGCCTCAACGAAGGCGATCGACGGCTGCTACAACACGAAGCCGACGGAAGCCGCGTTCCGCATCAGGGATCTCTTCTATCACGCGCACTTCGTGCACAGCCACATAGCTCACTTCTATGCTCTGGCCTCGCCCGACTTCGTCTGCGGACCGGCCGCGCCGGCCGCAGAGAGGAACGTCCTAGGCGTCGTCGCACGCGTAGGTCTTGAGCTCGGAGCGGCCGTTCTGAAGGCACGCGCAGAGGCACAGAAGATCCAGGGAATAATCGGCGGAAAGCCGACCCACCCGGTAATGGGTGTCCCCGGCGGTGTCAGCAAGGCCATCAGCAAGGACGAGCTCAAAGAGATCCAGGGATATGCCGACAACCTCGTCGCATTCGCCGAGACCTCGCTTGGTGTGTTCAAGAGCGTGGTCCTTGAGAACAAGGACTATGTGGACATAATCAAAAACCCGGACCTGTACTACAACGAGATGTACAACATGGGTCTGGTCAACGCCAAGAACCAGCTCGAGTTCCACGACGGACCCGTAAGGGTCGTCGACCCGAAGGGCAAGGAGCACGACAAGTACAACGCGTTCGACTACCTCGACCATATCGGAGAGGGTGTTGAGCCCTGGTCCTATGAGAAGTTCCCGTACCTCAGGAAACCCGGATACAAGGGAATCACCGCAGGAATGGACAGCGGATTCTACCGCGCGACACCGCTCGGAAGACTCAACGTCTCGGACAGCATATCGACGCCCAAGGCGCAGGCGGCCTTCGAAGAGTTCAAGGGACTGTTCAAGAGCCTCGGCGTAGAGGGCCCGATACACTTCAACCTGGCGACCCACTGGGCAAGGATAATCGAGATGCTGTACGCAGCAGAGAAGGTCCACCAGCACGCATACGACCCGAACATGACCGACCAGAACATAAAGCAGAAGGACCTGCAGGCCGGCGGACGCGGCGTAGGATGCGTAGAGGCTCCGAGAGGAACCCTTACCCACGACTACACCTGCGACAAGGACGGAATAGTCACGGCATGCAACCTTGTTGTCGGAACGACCAACAACAACGGTCCGATAAACGTCGACACGGTGAAGATCGCAAAGGCTCTGATAAAGAACTTCGAGGTCTCCCCCGGTCTTCTGAACATGGTCGAGATGGCGTTCAGGGTGTACGACCCGTGCAACTCATGCGCCACCCACAGCCTGCCCGGTCAGATGCCCCTCAAGGCAGTGATCAGGTACGCAGACGGCGAAGAGTTCACGACTTTGTCAAGGAACTGAAAATAAACAAGAGGGGGAAACCCCTCTATTCAACAATTTTTTCATTCAGCTTTGATTATTTCTTATTATCCGCGGATTCTATCGTGATACTCTACCTGTGATATGTTCTATGAAATCAATTACGTTTGGTTTGTGGCAATCATAGTAATGAACTTTGTAATAGAGACGGTCATCACGCATTCAACCGTCATTCGGTATGCTTGACCCTCGCTCTCCTCCCGAAGTTCGAACGGTCGCTTCCCTTGATCATAAGGTCTGAAAGCTTTCCGAGGTCGAGCCCGTCAAGGAGGTGCACGGTGGCGTTCCCAAGGTCGAGAAGATCGCCGCCCATTATCGGGCCGAGAAGAGGCTCGCCTATTATGTTCACCGGAGAGCCTCCGAGCATCCTGTTGAAAGCCGGAACTATTATGAAGCTCTTCGGCAGGGCGTCATATCTGTCTGATGGCATGTCATTGAACCTCCCCCTTACCCAGCAGGGCTCGCTGACCTGCCTTCCGACACCGTCCCTGAACATAACCGCCGGGTGGT
>JAISVN010000158.1 GCA_031271555.1 Candidatus Methanoplasma sp. | reverse complement strand
TTTTTGAGTACGAACGAGTCGAAGGGAGAAGACGAGTCTATCTCCGTGTCGGTGTAGTAAGCGTTGAAGGTCAAGGAGTCTGAGGTCACATCTATCTTTATGATCGATGATTTCCGTTTCTGCTCGTCGAACGCCACGAATGGGTAGTCGGGCTCTTCGATACCGTAGAACTTGCTTCCTGAGGAAGAGCTTGCCTCGAAGTAGACTGTCTCTCCCATCTTCTTCTTTGCGTATTCCGCATATATGTTGTCTCCGACGGATGTGTAGCCTGTGGTAATGGGTGTCGAACCTCCGCCCACAGCTACGCCCTCCACCGGGGTGCCTTCCATCATGAACGACCTTGTGTACACATGGTCATGTCCGTTGAGGGCTGCATCGATATCGAGTTCAGACAGAACGGGCGACCAATCTGCCCTGCGGTCTCGTATGCCGTTCTCTTTAGCATGCGATGCGCTTGAATACAGTGCATGGTGGAACACGACTACCTTCCATTCTGGCTCGTTCCCGCCATTGGCTGCTTTGTATGCTTCTATGGCCATTTTCATGAACTCCTCGTGTGCATCGATATCGGAATTGTTGGAGTTCAGGTGCATGAACAGAACCTTTCCGTAAGAATACCAGTAGTCTCCGCCTGCAGATGTCGAACCTATTTCGCTCAAATTAGGCAGGTTGTAGTGTCCCTGGTAGTTGGCGCTGTTGTCGTGGTTGCCGACGCTCGGGGCCATCGGTATGCTTGTCAGAACGCCGGGGCTGAACACGCCGTCGTATTCGTCCTCGCTCGTCGATGTGTTCACTTGGTCCCCTGCACTCACTATGAAGCTTATGTCGGACCATTCGCCGGATATGTTGCGCATGGCGTTCTGCCAGCCGGAAATATCGTTAGAAACGCTGCCGGAACCTATCTGAATGTCTCCTGCAAGCAGGAAACTGAAAGAGGAGACGCTCTCATTAGTGCTGAAGGTGTATGTCTCGGATTCTGTGCTTCCGTTAGACACTTTGTAGTTGTATGTCTTTCCCGGCTCGAGACCGAACACCGTTGCCTTATTGGTAAGGTATCCGCTGCGCTGAGATAACGCGTCGGCCATTGAGTCGAATGTGCTCGGTTCTGTGCCTGTCTCCCAGACCGTGACCGTGCCGGGCTCGTCCACATTGCTGAGCCATGTGAATCTGAGTTCGCTCTCGTCTGTGCCGGGCTGCAGGGTAAGATCGACTATCTCGTCCCCGTTCCCCGATGGGACCAGAGTCTCAGACAGCGTGAGGTCCATGAAGTCAAAGTAGATGTCTGAACTGTTCACACGGTCTTGGTGAAGCTCTACTGCGAGCACATTGGACCCTGTGCGCAGAAGCCCTGCGGGTATGTTGATCGATTCTGTCGTTTCTAGATAATCTCCTGCAACATCGGCGGCGCCGTAACTCAGGTTCTGAGTATAGTGTGCTGTGTTGTAGCGGCCGATCTCCTCAGCATTCAGGTAGAGGATGACAGCATCGTCATAACGAAGTGTGTATGAAAGTGATTTCACCCATGAAGGGTCTTCATTCATATCAAAATTGTAGCGGAAGAAGTAGGTCATCACCCTTTCATCGTCCGTCTCGGGTATGTTGCCGTTAAGTGTTGTTCCGAGTTCTCCCCATGCTGCGGGGATGTTCCTGTTCTTGTAACCGAATGTACCATTACCTTCTTTCCATGAGCTGTCGTCGAATCCGACATCGATCCCGGGGAGTTCCGGATGGTAGTACACGCTGTGCGGAGCTGACCAGGAGAACCTGAAGGGCGCGAGGTCGCTTTCATCATAGCCCAGAGCCAGTCCGATCTGATAGACTTTTGATTCTAAGAATGGGTCGGTATTATCGTCGAGATATCTCCATGCCGCAGAGGATGTGACGATCTGCATATCCTCATGAGGTTCGTCTGCACTGGCGAACGGGACCTCTGATGTTATACTTACAAGGCATAATCCTCCTACTGCGAGGAATGCCGCTGTAATGATCAACAGCATGGAGAGTGCATTTGTTCTTGCTTTTTTCTGCATGTTTTATGCTCCTTTCCAGTTTTTGATGGGTTTTTTCTGGGTTTAGGCACCTTTCGGAGCCGGGATGCAGACATTTCTATCGGGATGCGGATAGACGAATATGCACCTTAATTATACAGAGTTGTTCGTATATTAAAAGATGATATTGGTAATTTACGAATATTTACAAAGCGTGTACGAACATGTGTTTTTCGTGTCATATCCAGCATTATGCGGTGGGTTTCGTAACTGTACGAACCTATACGGACACCCGGCTTCCCCTCACAAAGCTTAAAATAGTGTGAACCTCACTTCATACCTTATCCATATCAAAATAGTATGAAATATCGTTGGTGAAAATGAATGCCTAAGACCATTTATCTTGACAATGCCGCAACCACAATGATGAAACCAGATGTCCTTGAGGCCATGATGCCTTACCTTACAGAAATGTATGCCAACCCTTCCAGCATACACTCCTTCGGTGCCGAATGCAATGTGGCATGCGAGAAAGCAAGGAAGACGATAGCCGGATTGATCAATGCTAAGGACAATGAGATCTACTTCACATCCGGCGGCAGCGAGTCGGACAACTGGGCGATAAAGTCCGTCGCCTTCATGAAGAAGGACAAAGGCAGGCACATCATCACCTCTGCTATCGAACACCATGCGGTCATGGAGACATGCGAGTTCCTTGCCGGCAACGGTTTCGAGATAACATTCGTAGGCGTGGATGAAAAAGGGATCCTGAAACTCGATGAGCTGAAGGCGGCCATACGCCCGGACACGATACTTATCTCTGTGATATACGCGAATAACGAGATAGGCACGATACAGCCTATAAGAGAGATAGGCGAGATCGCACGCTCCAACGGGATAATTTTCCATACCGATGCGGTCCAAGCGTTCGGCCACATCCCGATAGACGTGGAGAAGGACAACATCGACCTCCTGAGCGCCAGTGCGCACAAGATACACGGCCCCAAAGGCGTCGGTATGCTGTACATGAAGAACAGTGCAAGGATAACCCCCCTCATACACGGAGGGCCTCATGAAAGGAAGAGAAGGGCCGGCACCCTGAACGTTCCCGGCATAGTGGGGTTCGGGAAAGCGGCGGAACTTTCCAAGAAAGAGATGGCGGAGAGTACTGACAGGATAAGGGAGATGAGGAACTACCTGATCGACCGGATACTCGGCGAGATACCGTACTCGAGGCTCAACGGCGACAAGGACAGAAGGCTTCCCGGGAACGTCAACATAAGTTTCAGGTACATAGAAGGAGAATCAATGCTGATGATGGTCGATATGAAGGGCATATCCGCCTCCACCGGTTCCGCATGCGCATCGGGTTCGCTTGACCCGTCGCATGTTCTCCTGGCAATAGGGCTTCCGCACGAGATAGCCCACGGCTCCCTCAGGATGACCCTGTCGGAGTTCACAACGAAAGAAGAATTGGATTATACGGTAGATGCTCTGAAAGAGGTCGTCTCCAAACTCAGATCAATGTCCCCGTTATATGAGGACGCCATTAAGAATAAGGAGGTATGAGAATGCAATACAGCGCGAAGGTAATGGACCACTTTACCAACCCCAGGAATGTCGGAGAGATCGAAGGCGCAAGCGGTGTCGGAACCGTTGGGAACGCAAAATGCGGGGACATCATGAGGGTGTACCTCGACATCGATGACAACGGCATAATAAAAGACGTGAAATTCAAGACGTTCGGATGCGGGGCTGCGGTCGCGACAAGCAGCATGGCCACCGAACTGATAAAGGGAAAGAGCATAGACGAAGCGCTTAAACTGACCAACAAAAGCGTCATGGAGGCTCTTGACGGCCTGCCGACGGTCAAGGTGCACTGCTCGGTCCTTGCCGAAGAGGCTGTCCGCGCAGCCCTTTGGGACTATGCAGAGAAGAAAGGCATCAAGATAGAAGGCCTTGAGAAACCTGTCGAGGATCTCGAAGACAGCCACCACGAAGATCTGCACACCGAAGACTGATCGCATGATACATGAGAATATAACGGAACTCATCGGCAGGACGCCTTTGCTGAGGCTCAGGAATATAGAGAAAGTGCACGGCCTGGATGCCAGGATCGTTGCGAAGATAGAATCCAGGAACCCCAGCGGCAGCGTGAAGGACAGGATCGCATTCTCTATGCTGGATGATGCCGAGAAGAAGGGACTCATCGGAACAGGTTCCGTTATAATAGAACCCACTTCAGGCAACACCGGGATCGGGCTTGCTTCCATCTGCGCCTCCAAAGGGTACAGGCTCATACTGACGATGCCTGAGACCATGACCTTGGAGCGCCGCAATCTTCTGAAAGCATATGGGGCGGAGCTCGTCCTTACGCCCGGGAAAGACGGGATGAGGGGTTCGATAGCCAAGGCGGAAGAGTTGCGCAGCAGCATCGAAGGAGCCGTAATACTGTCGCAGTTCACAAATCCTGCAAATCCAAAGTATCACGAACTAACCACGGGCCCGGAGATATGGGAGGACACCGACGGAAAGGTGGATATCATCGTTGCCGGGGTAGGGACCGGAGGGACCGTCACTGGCACCGCCAGGTATCTTAAGTCGAAAAACTCAGGAATAAAGACCGTGCCCGTCGAACCGGCGGAGTCGCCCATCCTTTCAGGCGGCAAAGCGGGCCCGCATAAGATACAGGGGATAGGCGCAGGCTTCGTGCCGGAGAACTTTGACGTGAGTCTGATAGATGAGATCGTGGCGATACCTGGAGATGAGGCACTCGCATTCGGCAGGGAATCGGCAAAGAAGGAAGGTCTGCTTGTCGGCATATCGGCCGGGGCTGCGCTTGCCGCATCCGTCAGGCTTGCAAAACTGCCGGAGAACAAAGGGAAGACCATTGTCTTCATCGCAGCGGACAGCGGCGAGAGGTATCTGTCATCCGAGATGTTTCAGTAATCGGGTATCCCGATCTCTATCAACCGGCCTTTGGAACTCCAGTCGATCATATCTGCGAGGGTCGTTCCGTCAAGAACTGAGTTCACAGCATCATTGAGTTTCTTCCAGAGTATCATCGATACACACTGGTCCGACCTCTCGCAGCTGTTGGAGCCAGTGAGGCATGAGACCGGGACCGTGTCCCCTTCGATCAGTTTTATTATCATTCCCACGGTGTATTCTTCGGGAGGTCTAGAAAGACGGTATCCTCCGCTCGGACCCCTCTCGCTTTTCACGAATCCGGCCTTTTGGATCGAGGAGATTATCTGCTCAAGGTACTTTATCGGAATATCCTGCCTTTCTGCTATATCCTTCAGTTTAACATTGGATTCCGTTCCGTTCAGAGAGATGTCCAACATACACCTAAGTGCATAGCGGCCTTTGGCAGATATGAGCATAACACCCACTACTGCTGTGCATACGTAAAATATTTCCTACTGAATCACAGTAGTATTTATCAAAGGGTCTCTTCAAGCAGTAAATCCAGCTGCTCGGATACAAGGGCTCTGAGCTGGTTTTTTGCATGCATATCGACTCCGGAATATCGCAGGAACCTCTCCGGATCCGTTGATGCGGTCATCAGCAGGCATGCGACCCCCAATGCGGATGCGGCATCCCCTTCTTCGGGCAATCCTTGTTTCTTATGCGCCGTCTTCATTTCAACAAGCTTTGATGCTGTGTCCATGACATCTTTTGAGAATGATGCGGAATCCCTGCTTATCCCCATTTCCGAAGAAAGCATTGTAATCTCGCATATACCTACAAGAAAATCGAACATGGCCTTTCTCGAACCGTCGTAGGCGTAAGCTGCATCTCTCGGATGGTTTCCGTTCATTGCGGAGACCGCTGCTCTCAGTAAGCCTTCTTTCGATCCGAAGTAATAATTCACCATAGCGGGATTTATTCCAGCATTCTTGGCTATCCTTCGGGTGGTCATGCCTCTGCCTTTTGTTGAATGGAACAGTTCTACTGTTTTTTGAACTATCTCATCAACTTTATCTTGATGCATATACTTTACTTAACATGTTTTAAACATATTTAATTAATTCCTATGGAAGAAGGCATCTTTTCCGTCAAAGATGCGATGTTGCCTCTCGGACCGCTAAAGAAAAATACGAATCCTGCATACTATGAGTGTCAAGAGATGAAGGGCAGCCGACGGTAGGACTAGATCCAGCTGAGGAACTTCCCTCCTCCACAGGGCAAGATGAACCGGGAAATCCGGTAAGGCGAGAGCTTTGGCAAGGGCCCAGAAACGACACAGCCTTGGTTAAGGATGATCTGCTGACAGTGACGTTCCCAAGGATATGGTGAAACGGCGACACCTCATCGGAGCAAGCTCATACAGCCGGGATGACCGCCCGCGACCGGCGGGTAGAGTGCATAGTTGAATGCTGCCTGAAACAGAAGGGGGGGTACTATCACCACTTGACACCATTTTTCCATCTGGCTTACATTTTTTTCGTCGTTTTAACTCTAACTTTGAAATTGGGGCATACGTCATACCTCATGCTACGCCTTTGGGCTGCGCCCCCATGACCATCCCATCGAGTTAGGCGTTCCCTCCTCCCACTCAGAGACCTTCCTTCTTTTTACCATGACTTTATTCCAAACCATGGTGGACCACCAATACGCTTCACATCCTACGATGTACCCGATGGAACATGACCGCATATACATTCTCCCGCACCGGAAAAACCTCATGCAGGTGAATTTGATGACAGGAGTTTCTGCATGGGATAGAAAACCATCGCGCCTCGATTTCTGAAGTTAGAGTTCAGCCATATGACTCATTTTGTTTGAACCGCCTCATTATGATATGGTTGCCATTTTGCTTTTTTTATTAATTGATCCTGTGAATAAATTGCATGTGTATGGAGTAATCATGAATCTCTAAAGATGTATATCCAGATACGTCAATATAAGAACGAATATCCGGAGAGGGCCGATTCCTGCTTTTCGGATTGATGTTAATAATAAAAATAGATTTCAATCTTAATAATTATTAATAATTTAATAATATTTTAATAATCATTTTCCGAATCCATGCCTCATGAAGATGGCGATCTATGGGAAGGGAGGAATCGGAAAATCAACGACATCTTCCAACCTCTCTTACGCATTGGCGTCCAAGGGAATGAAGGTCATGCATATAGGCTGCGACCCCAAACACGATTCCACGAGACCTTTGATCGGAGGCAGAAGACAGACCACGGTTTTGGATTATGTTAGATCCACACCCCTGCCGGAAAGGAAACTGTCTGATGTGGTCATGACGGGCGTAATGGGGATATCATGCATAGAGGCGGGCGGACCGGAACCCGGAATAGGGTGTGCGGGCCGCGGAATACTTACGACCTTCGATACGCTCAGCCGGCTCGGCGTTGGGGAGTCATCAAGCGATATCACTGTCTACGATGTCCTCGGGGATGTTGTATGCGGCGGGTTCGCAGTCCCGATGAGATCGGAGAATGCGGATGCGATATATATCGTGACATCCGGCGAGTTCATGTCGATATATGCCGCCAACAACATATTGAGAGGAATGCTGAACTTCGGTTCTGCGAGACCAAGGGCGGCCGGAATAATATTCAATGAGCGCGGACTCGATAATGAGCCGTCCATTGTCGAAAGATTCGCCGAGGCCATCGGCATACCGATCGTGGCATCGATCCCGAGATCGGATCTTTTCTCTGTAGCCGAAATGGAGATGAGAACGGTATCTGAGATGTTCCCTGATTCAGTTCCGTCAAGGCAGTATTCTAAGATCGCCGATGACATCATCTCATTGGCAGAATGCAAAGGGCGGCTTTATCACCCCCGCCCTCTAACCGATGATCAGCTGGAGGGGCTTCTGAGCGGACGCAGTCCTTCCAAGGGAGGATTCGAACCGAAAAGATCCTGCCAGACCTCCAAACAACTCGGGATGTCATCATGTGCATCGAGAGGAGCGGCATTCGGGGCAGGAAGGATAATGGACATCCCCGTAGTGATCCATGGACCAAGAAGCTGCGGTTATGTGATGTGCCATACGCAGGACAGCCACTACCTTTCCGATATCGCTACGAATCCTGCCATCCGTCCGATCATGAGGAACAACATCACATGTACCGATATGAGCAACAATTCTTCCGTTTTCGGAGGGGAAAGAGACCTCAGGAGGAAATTGGAGGAACTGGCCGGAAAGGGGAACAAAGTCATTCTCGTTATAACCACCTGTGTCTCGGGCATAACCGGAGAGCATGTTGACCGCGTGGCGGAATCTTTTGAGAAAGATCATAAAGACGTTTGCGTGATGATCATACATGCCGACGGGAACCTGTCAGGCGACAGCGAGGAAGGGCGCATCGAGGTCATAAAGCAATACATCGGGCTTATAGACGGGGATGCAGAGCCGGACGTTATGAGGGTGAATCTTGTCGGCGATAACTTCATGGGATTCAACAGAGGCCTGAACGAATCCTGGCTCACGGACATTCTTTCAAGACTTGGGCTGGAGATGGGGACCAAGATCTTCGAGGATTGCAATCTTGAAGATGTGGTCAAAGCAAAAAGGAACAGGATCAACATCCTCGTGGAAGATTCTGATACCAATAATATGATGAAGGGGCTCCTTGAGGCAAAGGGTATGAAGGTGACCGGTTCGCCCTTGCCGCGTGGGTTCTCGGAAACAATAGAATGGGTTCAGGAGATCGGGGGATTAATCAGCAGAGATACTGCATCCCTTGTCTCAGAACTGGAGAGGGAATACAAAGCAAAGACCGAACGCGTTTCAGGAATTATATCTGGCAAACGCATCGACATGCTGATCAGCTCATCCTCCAGAATAGATTGGATCCTGGAGTGTCTCACGGATGCGGGTGCCGAGATCGGGAAGATATATGTTCTGGCAATGAGGTCGGCATCATCGGCTTTCCATTCAAAATACAAAGGCAGATTCGATTTCATAACAGGAATGACAATTCCTGAGATAATATCAGCCATAAGAATGGATGATCCGGATATTGTGATCAGAGACGTGAACATGTCCCTGCTGGGAGAAAGGAGATGTGCCAATGTCGCACAGGAATCTCTGACGCATTTCGCATCGATGAATTATCTGGATTACATATGCAATACGCTTATAGCGAATCCTACAGAAGGGTGGAGATCATGGGGTGATCCGACATGCTGACCGGACCGGATGGGTTCATCGGAGCTGTGATGGCGATCGAAGGCATATCGGATGCGGCAGTGCTGCTCCACGGACCGGACGGATGTCGAAAGAACCTGACCGTGCTTTCCAATAAATCATACCCCAGGCCGGAACCGGGATGCGGCGTGGGAATGCCGTACTACCGCGGATATCCGAGGGTACCATGCACCGGTGTACTGTCCATGGATTACATCCACGGCGCATATGAGAAGTTGAGGGACGCTTTGGATTTCGTCAAAGCGAAAAATAACTCATTCGTTGCTGTTGTATGTTCGCCGGGAGCCTCTCTCATCGGGGATGATTGCAGCAAGGCTATCGAAGAATGCGGAATCAGCGACAAAGCGATCATCCTTGATGCCCATGTGTTATCTGGGCCGTTCAGCGACGGCATGGACCTGACCATTGCAAGGGTCATTGAGAAACTATCCTCTGAAAGATCGTCACCGATCGAAGATTCCGTCAATATTCTTGGGCTGAATATCCTGACAAAGGATTGGAGAACGGCGGTTGAAGAGTTCAGGACCATCTTCGAACTCATGGGCCTGAAGGTAATATGCTGCGTGGGGGCCGGATCCTCCATAGAGGAGATGAGGGAGTCCGTAAACGCACAGTATAACATCGTCCTTTGTCCGGAATATGCCAGGACGACAGCATCATTCTATCTGGAAAGGTATGGGATCGAATCCATATCCTTGGGTTATTCTCCCGTCGGGTTCGATGCCACCGACGATATGATAGGGATTGTTGCCCAGATGACTGGAAAAGATCCTTCCAAGGCGAAGGAATATGTCGACCGCTTCCGGAAAAGAGCTTACGAATGCATGCTGTCCGGAAGGAACGATGTCCATGGGAGATCCTTTGCAATAGAGGCCGATCCCTCTATTACGTATCCTTTGACCAAATGGCTCTTTGAGTCGCTATCTATGGTGCCGGCATCGGTGATGATCAACGATACGGGATACGAAGGCGCCGACGAATTATTGTCCATGTTTCTCACTGAAAACAACCTATCGGGCTGTCTTAACGAAAAAAGACGCGGACGTTTGGATGTCATCCTTTGTGATGGGAACACAGCACAGCTGGAACAGGCATCAGGCAATTGCAGGAGAGGGATAGACATCTCATTCCCTTCCATCATGAATACGGATTTCCGGCCTTCTCCCGTATTGGGGCCGAGCGGTGCTATGTACATACTGGACCGCATAGTGAATCCGATGTTATGACAGACAGTAGAAAAGAACCAAGGACAGGAATGATAAAATGGAAAAGAATAAGCTGATCGCAGTATTGGCCGTTTTGATCTTGGCCGTTGCCGGAGTGGCGGCGGTCGTGATGTTATACGGCGGCAATGATTCCAAGAAGATACAGGACTACGGGGGCGAATTGCAGGTATACGGCAACGCCAACGAAGACAGTGTCATCGATGAAGATGATATCAGATACATAGAGGAATGCATAGTTGGAGATGTGGATGAGACCGCATTCTGTGACGCAAACAATGACGGGACGGTTGATCAGAGGGATGTCGAACAAGTAAGGAAGATGCTCTCACGAGAAGATGGTCTGACGGTCTGGTACATTGACGGAAATTACGATACGTCCAATGTCGTGTGGCCTCTGGATAAGATAGTGGTACTCGCCAATTCCCCTCAACTGATGGCGCTTGCCGTCGGACTGGATGATTCGAAGATCATAGGTTATACCAAAGAAGACAGTATCCTGTTCAAATCCTTTGAAGGGGCAAAGACCCTGACCACGAGCGACCCTGCGGATTTCGAAGGGATCACTGCCGCTGGGGTCCCTGATGCGGTCATAATAGGCAATCTTGAATCCAGAGTAATCGATGCATCTGTCAGAGCACTATACAACAGAGCTGGCATCGATATAATCCCCATACTGGGGATGGACGGCGAGGAAAGTTCATCCAGCGCTCTGACCCTGGGATACCTTGTGGATTGCGAGGAGCGGTCACAGAAGTATGCCGACTGGTGCCATGATATGCTTTCGGCAGTAGAAGATAAGGTCGCCAGTCTGGAGGATGCCGACCGCCGCACTGCACTCGTGTGGTTCGCATTATATGCTGCAGCGGGCATCGGCAACGACTATACCAAGGCTTTAGAGGCCTCCGGCGGGAAGACCATCGCTGACTGGAACAATTATAAGATGCTTAATGCGGATAACGGCACCTGGATACTGAACTACGATCCAGAGTACATAATAAGGATATTCACAATGGGTTACGGATCCTCTCCTGAAGTGCGCGAAAACTTGTACGAGATGTATGGAGAGGTCGTAAAACCAATGAACGCATACAAGAACGGCAAATTCTGTGTCATAGATTTCACGCTGCCCCAGACCCTTAGAATAGCGTACATGGCAGAGTTCATGTATCCTGAACTGTTCGAAGACGGGTTCGCCGATGAATGGCATCAGAAGCTGATGGACATATACGGCATCGATTTCAAAGTCGACGGACAGTTCATCATAACTGCCGAGGAATATAATAAAAAATCTTAAAGTGGCAGCAATGCCACTTATTTTTTAAACTGGATGTGCGGACTTGAGCAGAAGTTTGGAGAGATTGGGAGTACTTGCCATACTGACTGGGGTTACCGTCTCTTTGATGTATTTTATGATGCACGGTCAGAACGTAGAAAGTAGTACCGTGCTGTATGTCATATCCGCAGCCTTTTCCCTATGCATAGTGATCGGCGCATGCATAATCTATTCTGAAAAACGCCCCTGCATAGATATCAGTATAAGGGATGATGACGAGGCTGCAGCCGAGAATAA